>JAFGWN010000212.1 GCA_016937115.1 Balneolaceae bacterium
AAATTGCATACAGCGAGCAAGACAGCATTCTGTATATCTCCAGCGGCAGTGAAACGGCTGGTGATCCCATCATCGCCGTTGCTCATCTGGGTGCTATTTCCAGCATCCTGGCGCTTAACAACTTCCCTTCCACTACTCCAACCGATCCGGCAATTGATTTAAGCGATGGCTTCGACGACACCGAGAAAAAAGCAGCGCTAAAAACAGGCGAATCACAGACGTCAATTTCGGGAGCCGATGTTTCTGCTGTAACGGCTTCCGGCCCCTACACGCTCAATCCTGAAGCTACGCTCGCCGCGGGGTTTGTCTATGTCTTCGGAAATGATCTGAATGAGCTACGCTCCCAAATACAGTCGGCCCGGCAGCAGACGCCATTTAATGTTTCCAAAACAGGCGTTGTCATATCCAACCGAATTCCCGAAGAAACCGATTTACTGCAAAACGCGCCGAATCCATTCAGCGACGAAACTATTATACGACTGGATTTAAGTGAAGACGCAGAAGTGAAGCTGGTTGTTTATGATGTACTCGGACGGGAAGTAGACGTATTACGCGATGAATACATGGAAGCCAATGAATATTTTATTCCATTCAATCCCAACAACGTAAGCAGCGGCGTCTATTTTGTGCGGTTGATTACCGACCAAAAGACCGAAACGATTTCAATCACTTATATAAGGTGATTCCAGATCTCCCTTTAACAAGGCAGCGATTTTTTAAACTTTTAAATATCCCTGGCCCGCTCCGCCAGCTCAAACCAGCGTTCTGTTTTAGCCTCCAGCGTTTCTGTTAATTTACTGTAAACCTGCGATTTCTTCTGCAGTTTTTCATGGCCAAGTGTACCACTGCTTATCTCTTTTTCCAGTGCTTTTTTCTTTTCTTCGAGATTGGCAATCTGGGTTTCCAACTCGTTATACTCCCGTTTTTCGTTGTAGCTAAGTTTTTTACTTTTGTTTTTCTCTCTCTTCTGTGGCAGCTCATCTGCCTTTTTACTGCCACTTTCTGCTTCCCTTTCCTGCTTTTTATTTTCTGCTTCTTCACGCGCTTTTAGCTGCCGGTATTCTTCATAGGTTCCATGATGACTGCGAATTTTGCCGTTGCCTTCGAAAACAAAATAGTGCTCAACCAGTTTATCCATAAAAAAGCGATCGTGAGAAACCAGAATCAGGCACCCGCCAAAACCCAATAAAAATTCTTCCAGCTTATTAAGGGTAAGTAAATCCAGGTCATTCGTCGGCTCATCAAGAATCAAAAAGTTGGGGTTTTTAAGCAGCACCATCATCAGGCCAAGCCGGCGTTTCTCTCCGCCGCTGAGTTTCTCCACCGGGGTGTATTGCATCTCCGGGGTGAACATAAAATGCTCAAGAAACTGGGAGGCCGATATTTTCTTCCCGTTGGAAAGCTCTACCACTTTTGCTACTTCTTCAATGACATCAATGACGCGCTGGCCTTCATCGAAATCAAGTCCCTGCTGTTTATAATGGCCAAAAACGACCGTTTCTCCGGCACGGATCTTGCCGCCGTCCGCGGACTCCTCACCGGTAATAATATTCAAGAATGTGCTCTTCCCGGCCCCATTCTTACCAATGATGCCAATACGTTCACCTTTCTCGAAGGTGTAGTAAAAACTGTCGAGAATTACTTCTTCGCCATAGCTTTTAGATACATTCTTCAATTCCAGAATTTTTCCTCCCAGCCGGTGCATATCCATCTGCAGGCGCAATTCGGGATCATCTCGTCCTGCGTCGGCCTTTTCTTTGATGTCGTAAAAATCGTCGACCCGTGACTTTGATTTGCTGGTTCGCGCTTTTGGCGAACGGCGCATCCAGTCCAGTTCTTTTTTATAAAGCTGTTTGGTTTTATGTGCTTCACGGCGTTCAATCTCCTGCCGCTCGGCCCGCTTGGCCAAAAAATACTGGTAATTTCCCTCATGGTGATAGAGTTTGCCGCCATCAAGTTCTAAAATATGGTTACATATCCTGTCCAGAAAATAACGGTCATGGGTCACCATCAGTAATGTAACATTCGTTTGTTGCAGATACTGCTCCAGCCATTCAATCATATCTACATCCAAATGGTTGGTTGGCTCATCCAAAATAAGCAGGTCGGGATCATCAAGAAGCACAAACGCCAACGCCACCCGTTTACGCTCACCGCCCGACAGAGAAGCAATAGGCTGATCAAGATTGTGGATATCGAGCTTGCCTAACACCTGCTCCAGCCGCTGTTCATAATCCCAGGCATCGGCTGCATCCATAGCCGCAGCAGCTTCTTCAAACGCCTTTTGGGTCTCGGGATTAAAATCCTGCGCCTGGCGACGCGCTGCATCTTCATAATTACGAATAAGCTGCACCATATCAGATTCTCCGCGCGCAATAAATTCACTGATGGTCATGCTGTTGTCCAGCTCAGGTTCCTGCTCCAGAAAATCGATATCCACACCTTTTGCTTTCATGACCTTGCCACCGTCCGGAACATCATCCCCTGCCAATATCTGCAGCATGGTTGATTTTCCCGTACCGTTTTGGGCAATCAACGCTGTTTTATCGCCTTTCGAAATACCGAAGGTCAACCCTTCAAATAACACCTTATGACCAAAACTTTTAGAGAGATTCTCTACCGAAAGGAACGTCATTCTGAAATTTTATCTGTTGAATTACGCATGTCTGATTTTAGAATGATTAACATATGCATTTTCCCACCGGGAATCAGTACTTTATAGACTTTCAGCCGACCAGCAAAAGTGGTATTCTTAAAGCATGTTTAAAAGAAAACATAAAAGATCAACTCATATTGTACTTGAGGATATAGTTATTCAGGTCACCAGAAAAAAGGTGAAAAACATCAATCTACGGGTGTACCCTTCCAAAAAAGAAGTCCGCATTTCCGCACCACATTACCTATCGGAACAGGTGATAAGGAATTTTGCCATTTCAAAGCTCGGCTGGATCCGCAACAAATTTTCAACCTATAAGGCTCCTGTTCATCCCAACGATCCCGAATTTATAACCGGCGAAACTCATTTTTACAAAGGAAAAGCGCTGGAGCTCAGAATATCAACCCGTGATGCTTCATCCAAAATTATCCTCCATGAAAAACAGGGTATTCTGGAAATGATAGCTCGTCCCGGCAGTAGCAAAGCGAAACGGGCAGATATATTGACCGAATGGTACCGCGCCCGGCTCAAAGAACAAATCCCACTGCTTATTGAAAAATGGGAACCCGTCATGGGTGTAACCGTACAGGAGTTCGGGGTCAAAAAAATGAAAACACGCTGGGGAAGTTGTAATACGAAGGCCAAACGTATCTGGCTGAATTTAGAACTGGTTAAGAAATCGGCTGAATGTCTTGAGTATGTAGTTGTGCATGAAATGACACACCTGTTGGAACGGCTCCATAACGACCATTTTTATCAGCTTATGAGCCATTTTTTACCCAACTGGGAAGAAACAGAGAAAGAGCTGCAGGGAAAAATAGATTGAGAAAAATCGCCCTTTGATAAGGGAAATGTTAAAACCAATCCCTACTTGTTTTTGCGCTCGACCTGTTTATTCTGCTTCGAAATTTCCAGGCGCAGTTCCCTTCGTTTGGCCGCCTGCTCATATCGCTCTTTTTCAAAATCACTCTCCGGAATAATTTCCGGGACGGGAACCGGGCGGCCGTCGGCATCAACCGAAACGAATGTATAAAACGAAGTTGTACACAACCGGCGCTCTCCGGTGCGAAGATTCTCGGCCCACACGCGCATAGCTACCTCCATCGATGAGGTAAACGCGCAGGTTACTTCCGCTTCAATAACCACCACTTCACCCAGTTTAATCGCCTTTTTAAACTCAACATTGTCCACCGAGATGGTCACCACATTTCGGTTACAGTGCCGCTGTGCAGATATAGCCGAACAGACGTCCATCCACTGCAGCAAGCGCCCACCCATCAAATTACCAAGTGGATTGGTATCGTTGGGCATCACCAGCTCGTTCATGCGCACACGTGATGCAGCTACGGTTTTTTCAGCAGAATTTGTTGATACCGGTGGAGTTTCTTCGAATCGGTTTGTCATTATTTATGATATAAACTTCTTAAAAGTTGTGGATCAAAAAGTAACGATAAAATTGCTTTGTTGATGTTACCATTACGTCAAGAAAAACGGGCAAAAAGATACGAAAATTTAATGAAGATTTGATGAAACAGCCATTACGCCCTATACTGCTCCATATTTAAATTTCATTGCATCCATGCAGCATAGTTTAGATTATATTCCGCCGTTAGAAACCCCCTTTTGGTGTTTTAACGGGCACATTCATACTATTGCCCAGTCTTCGTTTAATCAACCG
>JAFGWN010000213.1 GCA_016937115.1 Balneolaceae bacterium
CCCAATGAAGAAACACGCGTTGTAGATGACAGCCGCCGCAATGCTGCCCAGCACGAAGCGCTGATCAAATCAAACCAGAATGATGTGCTCTTTGTCTGGGGCCCGCCCGGAACGGGAAAAACGTCAACTCTCGGATTTATGATGGCCAATTACCTCGTGAAGGGGAAGCGGGTATTGTTCGCCTCCAATACCAACCGTGCGGTGGATGTCGGTTTGCTGAGCCTGCTCGACGCGCTTACGGCCGTGGAAAAGGAACATCTTGAAGATGAGATCACCCGCTTCGGAGAGATCGCTCTTGAAAATGAACGGCTGGAGCAGCGCCTGTTTATCCATAAACTGCAGCAGCGGGAGCAAGAGTTGAAGGAAAAGGCCGCAAAGCTGAAAAATACGCTGGACAAGTATCAGAAACTGCAGAAAGAGATCGATACGCTGATGGAGCACGGCGAAGATGTGCCGGCGGCGCTGGACGAGGAGATCAATTTACTGGGTAAAAAACTGGACGAGCACGGTGGAGAAGACGCGGCTGAGGAGAAAATTGAGGAGATGATGCGCGTGAATGAACGGGCCGAGCTGATGCGCTGCCCGCTGGTGGGTACCACGCTGGCCAAAGTCTGCACCTCCGATCTGTTCAGCGGCCAGCATTTCGATGCGGTTGTGGTGGATGAAGCCTCCATGGCAAATTTGCCCTACCTGATGGTGCTTGCAGCAAAAACCAAACGTCATATAGTGATTGTGGGTGATCCCATGCAGTTGCCGCCCATCGCACTGACTAACGAGAGCATCTCACGCGACTTTCTTGAAAAAGATATTTTTACCCATGTTTCTGATGCGGAGACGACCGAAGACCTTTTTCGCTGGCACGATGCCAATACCCCATTGAACGCCTTTTTCGACACACAGTACCGCATGAATTACGATCTGGCGGAAGTACTCAGTGCCGTATTCTACGAGGGTCGGTTGAAAACGATACAGCCAGATGATGTACAGACGTCCGATGAGTCGATGCCGGCCACGGTAAATGTGATTGATACAACAAAATACGGTACGTGCCTTCAGCAGAAAGATGAGGGCCGTGGCTTCAGCCCGGTGAATGAAGTACATCTTTTTATGATCGTGAAAATGGTGAAGCGCTTGGTGCTGAAGAACCACGTGCCGATGGACCAGGTCGGGGTGATTGTGCCGTTTCGCAATACAGTATACGACGTGCGTCGGGCGCTCTACGATGAAGGCTATGAACTGGTGGAGGTGGGCACCATCCACACGTTCCAGGGACGTGAAAAACAGGTAATAATCTTCGATACGGTGATGAGCGGCGAAGAGCAGTACGGCCGCAAGCGCCACTATTCGGTACGTCCCTTTGATGAGGATAAAAATGGGCTGGCCGTACCGCGGCTGCTCAACGTGGCGTTTTCACGCAGCAAGGAACGATTAGTGATCCTTGCTGACATGGACCACATCAACCGCATTTATACGCAAAAGTATTTAGGGCGGTTGTTACGGCGATTTCAGGAAAGCGAAGCATAGTTCCTGGTTATTTAATGCAGCGATCTCCTTGTGTGGTGTATGTTTTGTTAGGATTTGGGGATTGCTTCACTACGCTCGAAATTACAGGTTGGCTAAATAATGACAGTTACTCAAAATCACCTTGATTATACCTGCGAGCGAACTTTTCAGTATTAACTGAATCGAAATTTTCCAGTTGCTCTGCGTTCGGGGAGGCGACCGTCATTTCGCGTTTACCGAGTGCGCCCCGTGCGCTTGCCAGGTGCCAGCCTGCGGCGGCCATCGCACCTTTGGCTTGGGATGCGGAAGAATACGTAGTAAGGATGGCGTGGTGTGCACTGCATGACTTTATTTTTCTAAACGTCTCTGCCGTCCAGAGGTTGGGGTTCACGTCCGGAGAAAAGGCATCATGGAAAATGAAATCAGCCTGCAGCGTATTATTTTCAAAGTCATCAAACAACCCGCAGAAAATATGTGCCTTGATGTTGGGCCGTATATCGAAGGTATTATCGCCCGGGGTGAGGCCGCCGAAAATGCCGGGTAGCCGGTCGGCCAGCGCCGGGTGATGCAGGTGTTGCCCGAAATTAAAAGAAGCTGCGGTTTTTGCATCCACCGGGTAGGCTTCGATACTGTGATAGACTACCCTTATTTCGAGATGGTTTTGCAACAGGTAGTCGGCCAGCAACAGCAGGTTTAGCCCGGTACCAAAGCCGATCTCCAGAATGGTAATTTGGGTCTTCTGCTTAAGTGCATCATACAGCCCGTTCACCTGAAAAAAATTGTGCTTGCTTTCGGCTACAGCACCGTTAGGATTATGATAGTGCTGGCCAAACTGCGGGGAGTAGAGGGTGTGGGAGCCGTCGCCGGTTGGTTCTATTTTTGGTTTATTGGTTGAATCCATAATGCAAAGTATAAACTTGTTTCTTTGTTGACCCTCCTTGTCATTCCCCTTCCCCGAATTCTCGGGATAGGCAAAGGGGAACATCTTAAGGTATTGTTCTTATAGAAACTATGCTAAAGTCGTTGCTTTTCCGGGATTCCCTGGGCCCTGTTGATGCTTCCTCATAATATTTAGGTTAAGTTTTTCTTTTTTCTAACAACGCTCATAAGCCCGTCAATCACAGATAAAATTTTCCTTCCTGAGATTTGGAGAGGTTCAGGAGAGGGTACCCAAAAGGGCATCTTTTGTATACAAGGAGATTCTTCGTCGTTCCTCCTCGGAATGACAAACTAAATGGCCTTGGAATGCTTGCGGGCAGCCGGTGGACTGCAGCTCCATTCCACACTGGTGAGGGTTAAAATATTATCGAAAGTAGAACGAAGACCATCGGAATGGAGCAGGAACAGCGGTGCATCCGCCGGGTAAGCATTCATCAGCCTTGATTTTTTATGTCCTTTTTGGATCAAGCCAAAAAGGACAATACACATTAATATACTTTTGAACTCTCCGTGTAATCAAGAGACCCTTCCCGCGATCTCCCGGATCCTTTAAGGTTAGCCTTTATCAACGCTTACCAGCCCGCTTTTCTCCAAAGAAACGGTGTTTGACGGGGGCGGGCAGAGAGTAGTAATTGGCACGTGTGATAGTCGCCGATGGAGTTCCGTTTCTTTGTGACTTTTTTACATGTGTTTTTTGGTCATTCAAAAAATACATAACACTGGTGTAACTCTTTGGTAAAAGATAACACCATTTTTTTATACCTTATGCAGGTAACAGCAAGCAAGATGCAATGATATCATGGATTTAGACACATTGAAAAAACGGGCGGAGGAGTTGCTACCGGAGATGACTGAAACGCGCCGGCATCTGCACCGGAACCCGGAGGTAAGCTACAAGGAATTTAAGACGACCGATTTTATCATCGAAAAGCTTGA
>JAFGWN010000214.1 GCA_016937115.1 Balneolaceae bacterium
CTTGGTGATGGCTGCTTCGCTGCCAACCACAAGTTGTTCCGGATCAAGAAAAGCCAGTGAGTTTTCCGGGGTGTGATACCCGGCGGCATAATAGATTTTGGTGGCGATAACCTCGGAAGAAGACTTCATTTCCGGCACTTCGGGGACATCCAACTTGATGATGAACGTATTGCCGTTGGCATCTTTAATAGTAAAGCCCGGCGTTACGCCTTCCGATTTGCCGCGAATAACGGTGATTTGCTGTGTAGTATCTGGTCCTCCAGTAGTATTGGGACCCTTTTTTAATGCTGCGATATTCATCGGTTCAAAATAGTGCCGGCGCGTGTACCAGCTTGAATTGGGCACTTCGTCCAGCACGTTCACATTTTCAGCTTCGTCCCGCCCGGCAATGCCCAGCCCCTGACCAACTTTCCGGAACATAAATCCAAGGTCCAGGGGTTTTTCAATTTGGTAAAAGGTGCTCAGGTACAAGGTTTCCCAGCTAAAATGCTCTTCCGTTTCTGCGGGATCGGCTATTGTTTTATTATCAGGATCGAACGTTTTAACAGGGCCCAGAGTGTAGGGTTTGGATGAGCTACAGGCTGCCATCAAAGCAAACACCACCACTATAAAAGCGGGGTACCAGAAGGGGCTTTTTTTGTTATTTCGATTAGCCGGTATCATCTGACAAAACTCTTCATCTTAAAAATTCATATTAAAACCCAGTATTCCCTGCGCTCCTTCTTTGCTGAATGCAATTTCAGCCCGGAATAAAAAATCGGAGGCCGTCATAAACCGGAGGCCGGTACCTGCTGATCCGTGAAATCGGTCGAAGCCAAGCTGGCTGAATTCGTTAAAAACCTGCCCCTGGTCGGTAAAAATGACGGCATCCCAAGTATCCCAGATAGGGTATCGATACTCGATGGTAACCAGTAATGACCCGAGATTGCGGAAGCGATCCTGCTCGAAGCCGCGCAGATTATCTGCATCACCCAGAAAACTCTGCTCAAAAAAGGGCACTGTAGCATCGCCAAGCGGATATCGTTTTTCGAGCCGGGCACGCAGGGCCAGCCGCCGGTTATTGGGGAACCCGGGGAGCGGGAAAAACTGCTGCCAGTCGCCCAAATAGTAGAGAAACTCATGGTCGCTGTTGGTGGTGCTTCGGTAGTAGTTGATGCCTGCATCAAACAGAGCACCGGAGTAGACCCGCACTTTCGTCTGTTTGAAGTTATAACTTGTGGTAACCGTACTCACAAGATTGGTGCTTTTGTTTTCGGATTCGGCCTTCCGCAGATCGAGTGTGGCGCTGATGCCGGTATTGGCCAGTGTTGTGGTGCCAAAGCCAAAATTGTTCGTATCAATAAAGGTTTCGATTGGTTCACCGCTTTCTGTAAAAGAGCTGAAATTATGGATAACCGTATGGCTGATACCGCCGGTAACCGTAATGAGCATATTTTTCTGCTGCAGATAGCCTACATCGGTTTGCAGGCTGTACTGTTCTATTTCATAATCTGCTTCAAGATCCTCTGATCCGCTGTTGCCGCCGATATAAATATCCTGATCGTTATTCGTTCGCAGGTTCCCCCTGAGCCCAAACTGATAGCGGCGTGATTGTGCGGGCGGTATTTTATAGTTAAAACTCAGCTTATAATTTTCGGTGTTGGTATAGAAAGTGGTAAAATCGAGCGAATGGTTGCTATTAAACAAGTCCCGGTCAAAATAGGTGACGCCGGCGGCAAAGTCTGTCCGCCCCCCGATGGAAAAGCTGGGATAAAAGCCAGCTGTTCCTTCATCAAACAAAAAGAAGTCTGAAAGTTCCTGAAGTACCTGCTTCTTATTGATCCAGATGATACTCCACTTAAGTGGAGTTGTTGCCGTGTGAAAAATAGTCGAGGGCAGACGCAACAGTTGCCGGCCGAATGAAGGGTCAGCGCTATAGGGAATAGAATCGGGATGCACGGCGGGCGGGAGCGTGTCGATTTGGGCATCTGTTATTTTATCATACAACAATGGTTGCACCGGAATTGCAGTATCAGATTTGGCCCCGGCCTGAAGGCTACTGCCAGGCAGAAGTGTCATACAAAAGAAACACAAAATAAGCCGATATGGAGGTGATAGGTACACGAATTTGGTGTGATTGTCAGATCGAACGATCGACCTGGCTTTATTTAGGTTAGGATGACGACCAAGTCTGTTTGGGCAAAATTATACAAAAGAATTTCAGGGAATTTTCGTTCGCAATATCCCCATGTATTACGAAATATATCCGGGAAGGTTTTAGGGTGTATCAGTTTTTTGTCTCTTGATAATCTTCTGGGCGATATTCGCGTGGAGTGGCATCAGCCAGCAGGCTGAAGGCAAAGTAGCCGTACTGGGTTGCTCCGTAAGGCTGAATAAATTCACCGTCATTGTCAACGGTCACGGGATGCTCATTTAATGCCAGGTACGAGGTTTGATAATTGGAAGGATAACGGTGTTCGTCTTGCCGCCAGTTTACGTATTCGATATGTTCAGCTTCCCGGGTATAGATAATTTCCAGCCGGCCAAAGAAGTTAAGCTCGTACAGAAAACTCTCATCACCGTCTTCAATGATCTGGCGTGCAGAAATCCGCGAGCGGTTACCGGAGGTGAATCTAAAGGCGCCTTCCTGGAGGTTGTAGATGACAAATCCCTCTTCTTTTACACGATCAGCCAGCAGAGCCAGCAGAAAATGTCGGAGTGATCCATAAAATGCGGTTTTACGGTTTTTCGCCCAATAGGCAGCCTGGGTAGAATTGTCGGGTGTCATTTCTGTAAAAAGCGGTTCGCCGTCCCAGCGGGTGCGTGTGCCGTTGTGTTCAAACTCTTTCAGGTGGTAGGTGATGTAGTAGCCGAGCGCACGGTTTTCAATCTTTAGCGGGGCCAGCGCTTCAGCGGTGAGTCGTCCCCACCAGTTGTTATCAAACCGGAGTACCTCGGGGTTATGTATTTTCACCGAGTCGGCCCATGCGGTTTCACCGATAAAGTTCCGTTTAAAGCGATCCAGATTCTTTTTCCATTTCTTATCCAGGTCGCCGACATAGATTTCAGGGAGCTCATAAACGGCGGGCTTCAGCTCAAAATCGATCTCTTTATTCGCTCCGGGACTAATGATCAAGTCGGTTATTTGTGTGGTATACCCGATCATGGAAACAACGACCCGGTGCCCGCCGGCGGGAATATTTCGCAGGCTGTATCGTCCATTTGCAGCGGTTGCAGTTCCTATTTTAGTCCCGGACAGATACACATGCGCTCCTTCCAGCGGCTCTCCTGTTTTGGCGTTGATAACGGTACCTCCGGCCGTAGCCTGACCGCGCACGATCTCGACCCCGCTGAAAACAGAGAAGCAGCCAAAAAGTAATATGATGGAAAGCTGACGCATATTCTTACCCTCCTTTCATATAATGTAATACACGCCGGGGAATTTTTCAGCAAAGTAGAAAAATAAAATTTGGGAAAGGGGTTCCCGACAATTTAATTTGGTGTTTGAATAAAAACCTTCGCGGTTTTTACTCCATACGGGTGTTTTTATCCAGTATTACTGCTTCAGGTCAATTCAATAATTAGCAGCAAGGTTCCTCTTTTTGAACGGGCGGACATGGAGTATCACCATAAGAACAGAACACGCAACAATCTCCTTGGTTAGGTTTCAATATCACTCCGCAATTCGGACATTCTCAGAAAAACCGGCAGGAATCCGTCGGCATTTCTTCTGTGGACTGTTCTCCACATTCGGGGCAGGTGATAGTTGATTGAAGTGCTATTGGGTGGTTGGTGTTGCTCATTTCCGCAGCTCCCGTCCGGCTTCACCACTCCGTATATGAACTGTTTGAGATACCGGTGTCACGTAGATGATGCCATCCCCGGGCTGGCCGCTTCGAGCGCGATTGCGAATAGTCTCGATAGCTTCTTCCGTGTCATGCTCCTCACAAACCACAACCAACTTCATAATATCAGAGAATCGTTCGGCAATGCTGACAGAAAGCTGTGCTTTTTCCGGATCCGACATGCGACCCAATCCCATAACATCGATGAGGGTCATGCAGCAGAACCCTTGCACTTCCAGTCCGTCAATGACTTCTTCTGCTTTTCGCTTGCGAATAAATGCTTTGATTTCATTCATAGTAACGACTTTTTTATTGGACCTGTCAGGTTTCCAAAACCTGACAGGTCTTATTTATTTTTATTAATTAGTTACCTGTTGGTCTTCGTCGGTTGTTTCTGGCAAGCGTTTTACTTCCCGGCTCTTCCAGAGGTAGTAGATAACAGGTATTACCACAAGGCTGAGTATCGTCGCCGATATCATACCGCCGACCATGGGAGCGGCAATCCGTTTCATAACGGTGGCGCCGGTTCCCGTACCCCACATGATAGGCAGCAGGCCGCCGGTGATGGCACAGACCGTCATAAATATCGGGCGGATACGCTGAGCCGATCCTTCAAATATGGCCTGCCTGAGGTCGTCGAGGTTATTCATCTTGTCATTATATTTTCGGTCGTTATATGCATTATCAAGATAGGTGAGCATAATCACGCCGATCTCGGCCGCCACCCCGGCCAGGGCTATGGCGCCGACGCCCACAGCCACGCTCAGGTTATACCCCAGGATATACAAGAGCCAGAACGAGCCCACTAGCGAGAAGGGCAGCGTCAGTAGTACAATTAAGCTCTCTTGCAGGTTTTTAAAGTTGAAGTATAGCAGCAGGAAGATGATCAGCAGCGTAATGGGGACCACCACCTGAAGTCGCTTTTTGGCGCGTTCCATGTACTCATATTGCCCGCTCCAGGCCAGGCTGTAGCCGGAGGGCAGGTCCAGGCGTTCGTCTACCGTTTGCCGGGCCTGGTTCACATAACCGCCAATATCAGAGGTAGTAAGATCTACATAAACCCAGCTGGAATAGCGGGCATTCTCGGTTTTGATCACCGGCGCATCTTTACGTATCTGCAGGTCGGCTACGTATTCGATTGGTATTTGAGCCCCGGAGGGAGTGGGAATTAATACCCGTCTTAGATCCGTAAGGTTTTCACGGTTCTCACGGGCATATCGTACATTCACCGAATAGCGTTCCAGCCCCTCTACAGTCTCGGTCACGTTCATGCCGCCGATGGCAGATTGTATGACATCCTGCACGTCACCGGTTGTTAGTCCATACCGGGCCGCTTCCTGACGGTCGATTTCGAAGTCCAGGTAATTTCCACCTGTGGTCTTGTCAGCAAAGACGCTAAGGGTACCGGGTACGTCGCGTACCACCGAAGCGATCTCCTGGCTGAGATCCGAAAGCGTCTGCAGGTCGGGGCCGGTGACTTTGATTCCTATTGGGGTTTTAATCCCGGTGGAAAGCATATCGATTCGTGTCTTGATCGGCATGGTCCAGGCATTGGTAAGGCCCGGTATTTTGATGGCCTCATCCATTTCCTGCTTCAGTTTGTCCGTCGTCATGCCTTTTCGCCACTGATCTTCGGGCTTGAGCTGGATGATGGTCTCGAACATCGAAAGCGGCGCCGGATCGGTAGAGGTTTGGGCACGGCCTGCTTTTCCAAAGACCGTTTCTACTTCCGGGAAGCTGGCGATAATTTTGTCGGTTTGTTGTAGCAGTTCCTTTGCCTTGGTGATACTGATGCCGGGGTCGGTAGTAGGCATATACAGAATGTCGCCCTCTTCGATGGGAGGCATGAATTCCGAACCGAGTCGCTGCAGGGGCACAATGGAAATGACAAGTATTGCAATAGAGGCAATAATTGTGGTCCACTTAAAACGCAGGGCCACATTGATTACGGGCCGGTAAATCCATATCAGAAACCGGTTGACGGGGTTTTTGTGCTCCGGCTGAATTTTCCCTCGGATCAGGTAGCCCATTAATACAGGCACCAGCGTGACTGACAGCAAGGCCGCTGCAGCCATGGCATAGGTTTTGGTAAAGGCCAGAGGTTTGAACAGTCGGCCTTCCTGCCCTTCCAGGGCAAAGATTGGCAGAAATGAGACCGTGATAATCAGCAGGGAGAAGAACAGGGCTGGTCCCACTTCTTTTGACGCATCGATAATAATACGCCAGTGTCCCTTCTTCCCCCGATCCTTTTCCAGGTGTTTATGGGCATTCTCCACCATCACAATGGCCGCATCCACCATCGCCCCAATCGCAATGGCAATGCCGCTCAACGACATGATGTTGGCGTTGATACCCTGGAAGTACATCACGATAAAGGCTGCCAAAATACCGATGGGCAAGCTAATAATAGCCACGAGCGCGCTTCGGAAATGCAGCAGGAATATCATGACAATGATAGCAACCACGATGCTTTCTTCAAGGAGCTTGTGTTCCAAAAATGAAATGGCCCGGTTGATCAGGCTGGATCGGTCGTAGGCCGTTTTAATCGTTACGCCTTCCGGCAGGCCGCTTTCAAGCTTTTTCAGCTTGTTTTTTATATTTTTGATGGTCTGCAGGGCATTTTCACCATAGCGCATTACCACCACGCCTCCCACGGTTTCTCCTTCGCCGTTCCAGTCAGCTACACCACGACGCAGGTCCGGACCAATGTTGACGTTAGCCACATTGCGAATGGTCACCGGCGTGCCATTGCCATCGGTACCGATCGGTACATTTTCAATGTCGGATACGTTTTGAATGTATCCCTTGCCGCGGACCATAAACTCGGTTTCGCTCATTTCTACCAGGCGACCACCAACGTCGCTGTTACTGCGTTTTATAGCTATTTTTACTTTCGACAGCGGTATGTCATACGCCAAAAGCTTGTCTGGGTCCACCTCTACCTGGTATTGCTTGACGTGGCCGCCGATACTGGCTACCTCGGCTACGCCTTCCACACTGAGCAGTTCATACTTCAGGAACCAGTCTTGTATAGAGCGCAGTTGTTGGAGATCATATTGATCGCCGCCGTCCAGCACGTACTCATAAACCCAGCCTACACCGGTCGCATCCGGGCCGAGTGTGGGCGTAACCCCTTCCGGCAGGCTACTGCTTGCCGTATTGAGGTATTCCAGCACCCGGCTTCGTGCCCAGTACATATCGGTATCATCCTCAAAAATGATATAGATAAATGAGAGCCCGAAGAAGGAGTAGCCGCGCACGGTTTTTGTGTTGGGCACCGACATCATCGTGGTGGTCAACGGGTAGGTCACCTGGTCTTCTACTACTTGCGGGGCTTGCCCGGGGTATTTGGTGAATACGATAACCTGTACGTCACTAAGGTCCGGGATGGCATCAACGGGGGTTTGGTACATCACATAGGTGCCGCCCGCCAGCAGCAGGATACTGGCAATGATGATCATAAAGCGGTTATTAACGGATAGTTCAATTATTTTCTGTAGCATTGCTTAAATCTCCAAAATGTTTAATGGGGTTGATGCGATATCGTTACCTCTGGATTCACATATTCATGTTTGAATGATCGGTAGTGTCGACCGGCATCTCTTCATGGTTCATTTCACCACCAGATGTATCCATGGCCTGCATTTCTTCGTCGGTCGAACTTGTCTTTTGCTGCAGCATTTTCTGGATGGCTTCCTGCAGACGGCTTTCGCTGTCGAAGAGGAACTGGGCAGAAGTGACGATCTCTTCGCCCGGTTTTACACCCTCCAGCACTTCGATTTCATTGTTTCGCGGGCCGCCCTCCATGCCCAGGGTCACTTCGCGCGGTTCAAAGGCGCCTTCTCCCCTGGCAACAAAAACCATGTTCCGTTCTCCGGTTCTGATGATAGCCTCATTCGGAATGACGGTAACGTTGCTTTTAGAGTGGGTATGAATACGTACATTGGCAAACATCCCGGGCTTCAGCTCCAGCTTAGGGTTGGGAAACTCCAGTCGCACCTGGACGGTTCGCGTCTTCTGGTCCAGACTGGGATACACGTAGGCAACAGTTCCCTTGTAGGTTTTACCAGGCTGGTAGGAAAGTTCCATTTGAGCGAATTGTCCTTCTTCAATCCATGGCACCTCGTAGTCGTACACACTGGCTTGCACCCAAACGGTTGAGAGATCAACGATTTTATAGGCCGACGTACCGGCTTTAATAAATTCACCTTCTACCGCATTCTTGTGAAGTACAACACCGGCCGCAGGGGATGTCAGCGTGACCGCTTTCTTAACTTCGCCGCTTTGTTCCAGTCGTTTTATCTCTGAATCGGGGATATCCCAGTATTCCAGCCGCTTTCGGGTAGCCTCAAGCAAGCTGTTTCCACCATTGCGAATGGTTTCAAAACTGCTGGACTCTACCTTGTCCCGGGTTTTGAGGGCCAGCAGGTATTCCCGCTGGGTGGTAACCAGCTCCGGCGAATA
>JAFGWN010000025.1 GCA_016937115.1 Balneolaceae bacterium
AGTGCGAATATATGATTCAATTGAATCGGCCGAGATAGCTTCTGTTATCTTTGCTATTTGATCATTCTTTTGCGGCGGCTCTTTTGTATCTTTTTTGGTACACCCTTCAGCAAAAACAAAAAAAGTAATTGCTATTGAAAGAATTAGCCCCGTATATGTTCTGTGCATATTATTAAGCCCTATACTTTAATCTTGATATTTTCTTTATTTCATTATAAGTCTACTTCCCCATAAATGTTGTAAAAGGTTTTTTAAGATTTGAAATAAATCATTAATTATACACTTCCATGTTATCGCAATTTCATCAATCCATAACCTAAAAAAGTGACTCATGAAATTTTTTAAACCATCGATTCTCTTCATCGTTTGCTGTATGCTGTTTCTATCCTGTTCCCGTGAAGAAAGTTATGAAAATAAAGCCGAAGATCTTGCACAGGAATTCATTATCGTTGATACACATGTTGACCTGCCGTACCGGCTACAAAGTAATCCTGAAGATGTTTCCGTACGAACCGAAACCGGAGATTTTGATTATGAACGAGCCAAAGAAGGCGGACTTAACGCTCCCTTCATGTCCATCTACATTCCGGCTCGTTACCAAGAATCGGGCGGTGCAAAAAACGTGGCCGACAGCCTGATTAACCTCGTTGAAGGTTTAACCACCGATCACCCCGATAAATTTGCCATCGCCACATCTCCGCAGGAAATAGAACGCCAATTCAAAGAAGGGCTAATATCACTGCCTATGGGTATGGAAAACGGTGCCGGGCTCGAAGGTGATTTGTCCAATATCCAGTATTTTTATGACCGGGGAATTCGTTATATCACCCTGGCTCACTCTAAGGACAACAAGATAAGCGACTCGTCGTATGATACGTCAGATACGCATGGCGGGCTCAGTGACTTTGGTGAAAAAGTGGTGAAAGAGATGAACCGCGTGGGTATCATGGTTGATATTTCACACGTTTCGGACAGCGCTTTTTACGATGTAATGAAGATTACCAAAGCGCCGGTTATTGCCTCTCACTCTTCCGCGCGTTACTACACAGAAGGGTTTGAGCGCAATATGAGTGATTCCATGATTACCAAACTTGCCGAAAACGGCGGTACTATTATGATTAACTTTGGCTCTAATTTTATCAGTGATTCATCCCGAGCAAGTTCCGATAGCGTTCGGGCTCATATCTCAAGATGGCTCAACGAAAATGACCTGGATCGTTCCGATCCCGAAGCACAGGAATATATTGAATCGTATCACGCCCAGAACTACCGCTATGCCACCGTTTCTGAGGTTGCCGACCACTTTGATCACGTCGTAAACCTGGTGGGAATTGATCATGTGGGCATCGGATCGGACTATGACGGCGTTGGCGACACGCTGCCTGTAGGATTAAAAGATGTATCAACCTACCCTAATTTAATTCAGGAACTTTTAGACCGGGGCTACACCAAAGATGATATCCGTAAAATATGTTACAAAAACATTTTCCGGGTATGGACCAAAGTAGCCGAAACCGCTGAAACGCTCTCGGAAAAAACTACGGCTAACAAACAGTAAAGCTATAAGCAGCCCGGCATTAACGTCGGGCTATCAAGTTTTTTAATCGAAAAATTTATGCCTGATATATCTTCTCCCACCCTCTTGCTTGATGAGCAAAAAGTGTATAAAAACATCGAACGGATGGTAAAAAAAGCAGAGGCCAATAACCTTACATTTAAACCTCACTTTAAAACACATCAATCTGTGCAGATTAGCCGGTGGTTTAAAAAAAATAACGTAGACAAAATTACAGTTTCATCCATTAAAATGGCTGAATATTTTGCCGATGACGGGTGGCAGGATATTACCATCGCCTTTCCTTGCAACGTGCTTGAGATCAACCGCATTAATAAACTGGCCAAAAAAATTAGCCTTTCGCTTCTTGCGAGCGACCCAAAAACGATTGCTCAAATTAATGCATCGCTCCAAAACACGGTACAGATTTATATTGAAATCGATACCGGGTCACACCGAACGGGATTGCGACCCGATCAAACCGAAGTAATTGAAAGACTGCTCGATCAAATCCAGGATAGCGAGTCGCTTAATTTTAGGGGCTTTTACTCCCATCCGGGTCACTCCTATTCGGCTCAATCCAAAGAAGAAATTAGAACTATACACCGGCATGCTGTTTCGCAAATGCAAAGACTTAAAGCACACTTCGAAGACCAGTATCCGGAATTGCTTTGCTGCCTGGGCGATACGCCTTGCTGCAGTGTAGGTAAAAAATGGGAAGGCATTGATGAAATGAGTCCCGGTAACTTTGTCTTTTACGATTTGATGCAGGCCGAAGCAATCGGATCCTGCAAAGCAGATGACATTGCTGTAGCATTAGCCTGTCCCGTTGTAGGCACGTATCCCGAGCGGAATGAAATAGCCGTACACGGGGGCGCTATTCACCTTTCGAAAGAATCACTAAAAATAAACGCGCAGCCTGTTTTTGGGAGAATCGTCCGATTAAATGATGACTTGACATGGAATCGAATTGTAGATAATACCTACGTGAAATCTATTTCTCAGGAACATGGGATCATAACATGCTCCGCTCCATTTTTTGAACATATAGAAATCGGAGATATCATCGGTGTATTGCCCGTGCACTCATGCCTCACGGCCGATACGATGAAAGGCTACCACTGTTGCAGAACCGCCGATATAATCGATCATTTGCAAGCTGCACATTAAAATAGACATCACACCTGATGGAAATATTCACACAAGAACTTCAAGAACACATGCACGCTTTCTGGGCATATTTGCCGGTGCTGCTTTATGCAATAGCCGTATTTTGTGTTTCTCTTCTCCTTGGTTACATCGTTGCATCGGCTGTTCGGCGTGGAATGAACCGAGGTGATTTTTTGAAGGCCTATGAGTCGTTCTTCTTAAAAATAGTGCGCTGGATTTTCGGTATCGTCGGGTTTTTAATTGCGCTTAAGGTTTTAGGCTTTGAAGGGATTGCCACGAGTATCCTTGCCGGCGGGGGGGTAACCGCCATCGTATTGGGTTTTGCATTTCGCGATATTGGAGAAAATATTCTTGCCGGGTTTTTCCTGGCATTCAGCCGGCCGTTTAATATAGGTGATCTCATTCGTTCTGAGGACCTTGAAGGCCGGGTAAAAAGTGTAGAATTGCGCTATACACACATACGAACGAGCGATGGATGTGATATCTTTATTCCGAGCTCTCAAATATTTAATCAACCCCTGTTCAATTATACAAGAGACGGCCTCCGCCGGGCAGATTTTGTTATCGGTATCGACTATGCCGATGATGTTCAACACGCTATAGCAGTATTATCCAATAGCGTAAAAGGAGTGCCAGAATTATTAGAAGAACCCCCTCCTGTCATAAAAATAAACGGATTTACTCCAAGCTATGTTGAGCTGAATATTGCGTTTTGGATTAATACGTTCAAACAAGAAAAAATGCTGGCAAATCTTAAAACACAGGTGATGGAAGCCTGTCGAAAACGGTTAATTAAGGAAGGGTTTACACTTAGCTCCAGTGTTACAACCGCCCTTGAGATGGATAAGCTTAACGTGGATATTAAAAATAGATGAGCAGCGGATAATAAAGTTATTATCCGCTATAACACATCAATAATTATCATATACCCATGCATTCTCGTTGGTAGTGCGCTTAATATCAGTTAAAAACTGCTCGGCGTCACTGCGATTTTCAAAACCGCGGTATGCCACCATATAAAACCCATCCTCAACATTTACCAGAATCTCCGCCGGATATCCTTCCCGATCGAGCCGATAGCGATAATTCTCAGCGTTTGTCTTATTTTTGAATGATCCCCCAACGACGTAATACGCAAACGATTCATCGCTGTTTGAAATAGCATTGGGAACATCTGAATCATTCTCTTTCTCGGGATCTTCAAGCTGAATCTCTTTAGGCGTGATTTCAGCATTTGCCTGAGGTTCATTTGTCTGCTGTTGTTGATCCGGTTCATCTTCAACTTCAGGCCGTGGCTCTTCCGTTTCTTCCTTGAGCTTGTCCGTAGAATCTTCGTCACCGTCTATTTCGCCCGTTGAAGTTACATCCTGTTCTTTGGCCGATTTTCTGTATTCCAGGATATCATTTCGAATTCGTCGGCGCTCATTTTTCAGTGTTTCATACTTTCCCGCAAACTCTTCCTGGTTCATTCGTTCCGGAATGGTATCCTCTATTTCTGCCTGAATTAAAATTACCAATTCCCGGGTCTGAAAGTCTTTGGAATTATATCCGAAAATATACCGCAAACCAAAAAACCATGGTGGAAGATCTTTAAGAATGGGGACTCCCCGTCGGACTTCGGCAACTTCTGTGCGGTATAAACCAGCAATGACGGTCGCTTCTCCATCCAGCAACAACGTTTGCGTAGTAGCATTTTGCTTGTTAATAACCGTGCTAACAGGATCAGGCTGGGCTGAAGATCGTTCAGCTTCAATATCGAGATGCAAAAATGTCGTGTCGCGCTGTTCAATAATTCGGGGAGTGACTTCAAGAATAGTACCGACACTAAAAAACTGATCGGTGACATTCCCGGCAAAATCGCGCTGCTTGATAGAAAAATCCTGACCAACCTGGATGCGGCCGGTTTCTCCCTCGAGCACTTTCACTGACGGTGAAGCCAAAATTTCACCGAGGTTATCGGCTTCAAAAGCACTGAATAGCGCCTGCACACGGATGCCGCTGCCAAAAACCTCCCCAAAATTCACCAAGGCATTGAATACATTTTGCGACACATTTTGTGCACCCTTCGAATTTACCGATACAAATGGGCCGTCAAATCCCTGATCTCCCGTTCCTCCGGCGGTTTGATCGGTGGATGGAAGCTGTCCTCCGCCCGAACCACCTCCTTGTCCGTTTACAAATTCTCCAACATTACCGGGTACATTTTCGGTAAGCGTAGACCAGTCAACCCCTATTTCCTGCAGTGCCCGCCGGTTACCTTCAAAAAATATAGCGTTTATACGTACTTCTTTTGAGTGGGTAGTAAGTGCCGTATCGGCGATTGCCGCACCAGCTCCTGTAGCTGGTCCCGTCTGGGCACCGGGAGTTGTTCGAGCCGGAACAATTTCATAGTAATCCGGCTGCTCAATAAGCTGCAAATATTTAGACTGCAAGATAAGGTCAAGCGCATCCTGCCAGTGCATGGGCGGTACCGTTATTCCCAGATTGCCTTGCGTGCCGGTCCGGTCAAGAATCACCTTGCCTGCATACTCTTGCGCAAACTGATTAATAACATCCAGAGCACGCTTAAATGATGTTGTACGATCGAAAGTAACCACTTCATCGGGGTTGGTATATTCCCTTGGAATACGATCCTGGCCTTGCGCAGCTATCGTGCAAAACAGGAAGAAAATACCCGAAAGTATGACGAAATATTGAATACGTGTTTTCATTGAAGAGTGCATCCAGTTATTAATTTTCATTTTGTACCTCCAGTGTTACCGTTTCCACTATCCCGCCTTTATTAAGTGTAAAAGTTGCTGATCTGTTTGATAGATTGATGCTGCTTAATTTACCCAAGTATACCTCCTCCCCAATTCGCACCTGTTGCATTACTCCGGTTTGGTCAATCAAGAAAACGCGATCGGTACTCAATGCCACAAGCTGGCTCTGCTCTACATTTATCTTGTTCTCGGTATTTGGCTGAACATCGCGAACCAACGGGAAAAAGGGATTATGCACGGACGTATACGCTCCCGTAAAAACTTCAAGCGGTGGCTCTTCTAAAATTTCTGATCGGTCGTAATAGCTCTCCAGATTGAAACTGTAATTAACGCGACCATATTCATCTTCTACTTTTATCGGGGTAACCGATACATTTTTAACTTTATTGAGGGGTTTGCTCAGTTCAATAGCTCTTACAAAATTAAAGAAGTTTCTGTATGATCCTTCTCCAGATATCTCCATATTTAAAATTCCATATTTGGGATGGATTGTTGAATCGGAAAAAGCGAAATTGAAATCATTATTGGCGGCCCCTCTGTTAAGCGTAGTCAAGAAATCGAAGACTTTGTCCTCGTCACTGCTTCGATACAATGCCTTGTTATAATTGTTAAAATAATCACTGGCTTCCTGGTAAGTTTGGGCTATTGAACTATACTGATCTGCGATCTGCTGTTTTTGTTGCAGCTCCTGTCGTTTTTCTTCAACCTGTACTTTGAGGGTATCAATTTTTTCAACCTGAAAATAGTGGATATAAGCCCATCCTCCTGCTACAAAGAGTATCAGCACAACCAGCAGAATTAGCGTATTTCTAACAGCGTATGACATTATCGGTTACTAATTATTTAAGATCTGCTCAATAGATTCCGGTTTTTCAGGTGAATACACCGAAGGGTCTTCTGCAAATTCCTTTACAATAATAGAAAAACGAAAAATTTCTTCTTCCCTCATTTCCTGAATACTGACATTCAATAATGTCGCTTCTGCAAACAGATCAACAATAGCGGGAATACGGTTTCGATACATCGTATACCCTTCGATAAAGGTCCCATCCTGCGTTTGAGAAAGCGAACTAAACCAACTGTTCGGAATGCCGTTCATCCCCTGGTTCAGCATCATCATTTTTGTACTCCACGCCTTGCTGTTTGTACTCAAAGAATCCAAGAGTGCAAGTTTTGAAGTAAGCAGCGCCAAATCATCGGAGATCTCGTTTGTGCTTTGTACAATAGGTTCAATCTGGGTTATCCTGGCCTCAGTCAGTTCCAGCTCTGATGAAAGCGATTCGATCTGTGCTGCATTCCGCTGGTAAAAATAGTTAATGGTAGGTATAGACAAAAAGATAAGAATTAACAGAAGCAATCCATGCCATTGCAGCTTAAAAATCTTCTGCCTTTCACGGACATACGCCGGTAAAAAGGAGAGTTCAGAAACTTCATCATCGCTTGCACCGGCCGCAGCCCACGCGGCAGCTATAGCAGTCGTAAATGCGTTGACTACCTCCGGGCTCTTATTACCGGATTTGAACTTTTCCTGATTAAACTCAAACTCCTGAACTTTAAGATCAGGAAAGTTTTGCCGGAAAAACTGTACTGCCTCTTCACCAAGGGTATTATTGGTGAGGATAATCTGATCAATGCCCGGTACCTTTCCGGTGTCGAGCTGAAATAGAATCTTACTAAAAACCGTATTTAAAAAACCTTCATTTTTCGTTCCCTGGTTAATTATTGCGGGGATCTGCCAGATCTGGTCTCCCTGCATAAAAATAATGCGGCAGTTCTCGGGACTAAATTGCAATACAGCGCTTAATTCCGTTGGCTTAAGCTGATAGTTATCTCTTACTAAATTGACCAGCGCTACCTCATCGGGATATATCGACTTAACCCGAAGCTTGCCACTGTAGAAATCTTTTGTTTCATTTACAACCTTCAACAATGGAGCTTCATCTTCAACAGAGGCAAGCACTAAGGAACCATCTTCCCTGATCTTATAGGCATAATGGTCGGTTGATTTAGTGGTACCGTAAATTGATTCAAGCTTGGCTTCGAGGTCGTCTATTAAATCTTTTGTCTTTACTTCATTAAAATCGGTATCCCTGATGGTTTGAAAAATTGTTTCTCCGGCGGGAATATTGAGGCCAACATTCACCGACTTAGGGTCAATATCAGATAAAATATTGTATAACAGAATTGCATTCGACTGGGCGCCTTCTTCGGCTTCATCAACCATATCCAATGCCAGCAAGTCGGGCTCTTCATCTTCGACATTGGCCTGGGCTTCCAGCTCTTCGAAATCTACGTCTTCTTCACTACTGCTATCGCTTGATGAGGGTTCCTCTGATTCATCAAAACCAAAAACACTCCCGGAATCTGCTTCTTGTGCTTCCAGCGTTTGCTCATCTTCCATTTCGAAAGACGGACTGCCTGTAGCCTTTTTGTCAATCTTTTCAATCAGCGAAAAACTATCAAGCTTCAGTAGGCGAAGTGTATTCCCCTCCTTTTTAACATGCGCCAGCTTGATGACATCTCCATCAAGTGCAAGCCCTATATATTCTTTATCTATAAACATGCTTAAAAAGGTTAATTAAAACACTTTATTGGACAACAGCTGCTTCATCCGTTTTTTGTTATTGGCATTATTTATTGCCACTTCCTGCGATATTTTCCCTTCATTATACAGGCGCTGTAAGTCCTGTTCCATCGTATTCATGCCTTTGCCGCTGCCTTCCATCAGCATCTGGTAGATTTCACCAACATTGTCGTTTCGAATGGCAGCTTTCACCGAGCTTGTCACTAACAATACTTCCTTGGCCAATACTCGCTTGCCGTCAAGGCTGGGTACCAATTTTTGACTGATCACGCACGTTAATACATCTGCAAGCCGGGTTCGAACCCGATTTTGCTCATTTACCGGTACCTCACCCAATATTCGCTCTACACTTTCCATAGCAGATGAGGTATGAAGCGTCCCAAACGTTTTGTGGCCCGAGTCGGTAATTTCAAGAGCTGTCATAATTGTTTCGGGATCCCGGAGCTCACCTATAACAATAATATCCGGATCCTGGCGAAGGGCCTGAATAGCACCATCTTTAAAGGAAGCAACATCCCGTCCTACTTCACGGTGCCGTACTACCGACCGTATGGGTTTATGAATAAGCTCAATAGGTGATGCAATGATAACGATATGAGAATCAACCGTTCGGTTGTTTGCATCGATAATGGTATCCAGTGTAGATGATTTACCAGAACCGGTAATTCCGGTAACCAACGTAAGACCGTATTTATGATATTTGAGACTAAGCGCTTTGGCCACTTCCGGGTGCATTTGCAACCCCTTAAACGGACGTATGGTATTATCAATACGGCGCATATTTAACGCCAAATGCTGCAAATCGAAATACATATCGGCCCTGAAGCGCTGATCCAGCGCTGAATCAGTGTCGATGGTGTAAGAAAAGTCGAGGTTTCGTTCTTCCAGCAACCGATCTCGTTGGCTGGGCATGATAATATTGTGAAGTAAAAAATCCGTTTCTTTTACCGTAATCTCTTCCTGCTCAATGGGCGATTTATCACCATGGATACGATACCATACCTGACCATCGCACCCCGGCCCGCCGATATCAATATCGGAAGCTTCATTATCAAGCATCAAGCGTAAATATTCTTCAAATAAAGAGCGGAGTTCAAGGCGGGTATCCTGATCCGATTTCTCCAGGATAGCGCCAACTTCCTGATGATACTCAATACCTTTAGAGGTAGCGCTCAGCCGGTCTATTAACGGCCGTACTAATTCCTTTAATTTTGTTGATTGTAGCGCTTGTTGCATAAACCCCGTTAGTTTGAGAGAACATCAACTTTTTTAAAATCAGCTTGAATTGCCCCTGGATGTCCTCAGATAGCATATTTTTCGTTTCTTAAAGCATGAATGAAACATCTAATATTAAGAAAAACGAGTAATATTAAAAAATCTTAATATTACAACCTATTTATGATTAGCCGCATGTTATTTTCACCATCCGTTATCTTTTAGGAGCCGTTTTTTTAGATTAAACAACTGAACATTCATGTTGCTAATTTTAGCCTGCTGTATTTCGATGATATTGCGGGTAAATATATTAAACAGTTTTTCCGGTTTTCTTCGGAAAAAGTTCAAAATATCGTGTCGTTCAAATCTTAATAACGTGCTCTCTTCTACAGACACAACTTTAGCTACCCTGTTATTCTTGCTAAACAAAAAGGTTTCTCCCAAAAAAGTACCGGTCGATAAAGTAGCAAGCTGAATATTTTCTTGCCATATTGCAACCTTTCCCTCGGCAACTAAATAAGCTGAATTCACATAGTCTCCCTCCCGTACAATTACATCATCCTGAAGAAAATGCTGCTTTTCGCCGCATTTCAGAAATTCCATCACATCTTCATGATGGAAATTTTTAAGAATTAACGGTGGCTCTTTTAGAAAGAAACGAATATAATCCGGCGTTGAATTGGATTGAACGTTGTTATTTTCAGTCATGATTTTATTACCTGTTTCCCGAAACCAAATAAATGCTTAACAGCATTTTTAAAAGTATTTATTAATTTTCTGAAGGACAGCTATATTAATTTAAATTAATATTTTTATTATAACTATCCATTTTCAGGTTAGTCTTCAATTGTGATGGCTGCTACCTCCTCAATTGAAGTAATACCATTTTTTATACGTTCTCGTCCTGAGGCGCGTAAACTTAACATCCCCTGTTCAATGGCATGATTTTTAATTTTTGCTTCATCAATTTCGCTACCCGATTCCAAGATCATTTTTCTGATCTCTTTGTCAAAATAGAGCGCTTCCATAATAGCGGTCCGTCCCCGATAGCCATTCGTACACTTCTCACACCCAACAGGTTTGTAAAAAGTAGTATTTCGGATTTCTTCTTCAGTAAAACCAACACCTTTAGCCATTTCCGGATGAGGTTCATACTGCTGTTTACAATTACTGCATAGCTGCCGAACCAAGCGCTGTGCCATAATCAGGTTAACAGCATTAGCAATAAGAAAAGGTTCAACCCCCATTTTATAAAGTCGCGAAACAGCGCTGGGCGCATCGTTTGTGTGCAGGGTCGAAAAGGTAAGGTGGCCGGTATTGGCCAATTTGATAGCTATTTCGGCTGTTTTTAAATCACGAATCTCACCAACTAATACAATGTCGGGATCGTGCCGGAGAATACCCCGCATAGCCTGATCGAAGGACATATGATTACTTAGCTTTAACTGCCGGGCGCCGTCAATCAGATACTCCACCGGTTCCTCTACCGTAAGTACATTAACCGAAGGGTCAATGACGTAATACAATGCCGCCACAAGTGTTGTGGATTTACCGCTCCCTGTTGGTCCGGTAATAATTACAATTCCCGACGGCTTTTCAATAGCTTTAACAAAATCAGCTTTAGCCTTTTCCTGGAGCCCCAAAACATTGAGGTCTGTAATAACCTTCCGGTCATCTAAAACACGAATAACGACCGACTCAAACTTACGATCAAACTGTTTACCCACCATGGGCATGATGGAAACACGGTAACGAATACTGTGATTATCAACCTGTCGCTGAATAAATCCATCTTGCGATGCATCGCGCTCGAAACGATCCACATTCCGGGTTTTATCTTTAACGACCGCCGAAATTGCTTCCGGCTTTACATTCTTTTGGCAGTGCCACAGATCAAGTTTACCATCAATACGGAATCGAATATCGGTCATATTTGGCCCGCTGGGAACAATATGAATATCACTTACACCCTCGCGAACAGCTTCCACCAACATACCTTCAACCAGGGAGTTGAGCATGCTTTGGTTGATTTCTGCCTCAATCTCCTCTTCGTCAATCTTTCTTTCCTCAGCCCGTTCAAGATCCGGCTCTTCGTAATCAATCTCTTCGAGCAGATCCAAGAACTCATTTTTCTGCTCGTAAACTTCCGTCAGTATCTGTTCCATCAGTTCATACCGGCAGTAAACAAGCTCATAATGACGGAAATTTAGCTTGTTGATCAACCCATTGAGCACCTGATCTGTTGGATCGGAAGCAGCAACGGTTAGCGAATTTTGCTCGGTGAATAACGGAATAGCTTTTTGATGCACCAGCTCATCAACAATATCCTGGGGAAGGCCCTCGAGATTCGATTTAATTTCTTCGATAATTGTGGGATCGAGCGATTCCCGGTTGGCGAAAACCTCATCAAAAGCATAGATATCGGCAATAGCTTTCATCACCCGGTGGCGCTCAAGACCTAAATCCTGGTATAGAATTTGTCCGAGGCGGCGGTTGCTGGTCTCGGGTTCCTCCTTCAGGATGGACAACGCCCGGTGCAACTGCTCATCAGTAATAATTTCACGACCGACAAGTATATCGCCGATATGTCGCCTTGTATTTACGTTACTCATACGCTATCTGCTGCTGTCAGATGATTTAATGATACGCTTTAATATACAACGGATGCCAATGGTTTTCATTTTGGCATCTGCCGCAATCGGTACAATGATCATTAAAATATCACTCCAGTATTTTGCAATTGCCCTTCAGGTGTTCTGCTGCAGAAGTATAACTCCCGCACACCTTTTTGCTGTGAGGAGGTTATATTTTTGAGCAATACGTTACCATTTTCGTTGATTTAAGATAAGAACTTCCGTGCCTTGTACAAATAAGCCGTCTGTACAGAAACCTCCCACTTGTCGTCCCGGCTCCAATCCGGGATCTCAAATATAAAAATACCTTTTCGTTGCTATAGACAAAGCATTATCTGAAGCCTGCCAAGATCCTGATCCCATTCAGATTATTCGGGATCGGGACACGATTACATCCTCTCCGGTTAAAAACCTAAAATGAGTTAAAAATTAGACTTTGGCTGTACCAGGGCCGATTCGGACGATACAATGGTAATAGCAATGAGCGCAAACATGATAAAGAGATTAATAAACAGGTTAATCATGTCAATTACCGATTCCATCTTATAGGTCGTCTGAATCTCGTAATACTGGGCAAGCTGTTTGGCATTTTCGCGCAACGCGCCGGACTCGGCACCCAGCTTGAACCGGCTTATTGCCGTATTGGTAAAAACCCCTGTAGCTTTAAGCGAATCAATAAGTCCCGCTCC
>JAFGWN010000215.1 GCA_016937115.1 Balneolaceae bacterium
GGCGGTTTTTTGTTGTCATCCGAAACTTCTCCAACCTGTACGTAATATCCATACCGGCCGTTGAGTACGAAAATAGGCTCCCCGCTTTCAGGGTGCTTACCAATTGATTGAGGACCTTCCTCTTCCGTCTGAATAAGTTCTTCCAGTTTTTCCACAGTGATATCACTGGGCTTCCAGTCGGCAGGAATAGACGTGGTAATTTCTTCGCCGTCCCTCTTCTTTTTAATGTATGGCCCAAAACGACCGACAAAAACATTGATGTCATCCAAATCCTTGAGCGGCAACTGCAAATGCTTTGCCTCCTGCGGGTCAATTTTGTCTTCCTGCTCATCAACTTTGGCTTTCAAGCCGGAATCACCCCCATAATACGATTGCAAATACTGGGTAGTCTCCAGCTCGCCTTGGGCAATCTTGTCTAATTTGGCTTCCATCTCGGAGGTAAAATCACTGTCCACCAGATCCTGCAGGTGCGATTCCAGCAATCCCGTTACCGCAAACGCCGTAAATGTTGGGATGAGCGTTTTGCCTTCTGCTTCGCAATAGCCGCGGTCCTGAATGGTACTGATAATGGAAGCATAGGTGCTCGGCCGGCCGATTCCTTTATCTTCCAGCTCTTTAACCAGCGTTGCTTCCGTATAACGGGCCGGCGGTTTGGTTTCATGAGAAATCGGATCAATTCCTTTTTCCACGACTTCCTCTCCTTCACTCATTTTGGGAAGCGGACTTTCCTGATTTTCAATAGCTGCATCCGGGTCGTCGCTGCCTTCTACATAGGCGCGAAAATATCCCGGAAACAGAATCTCTTTCCCACTGGTTCTGAACTCAGCTGTTTTACCATTAGCCTCAGCTTCAATTGTTACATTGGTGAATTTTAGTTTAGCCTGTGCCATCTGGGTTGCCATTGTGCGTTTCCAGATTAAATCATAGAGTTTAAACTGGTTGCCGCGCAGTCCTGTTTTTTCGGGCTTTCTGAAAACACTGCCGGCCGGGCGTATAGCCTCGTGCGCTTCCTGCCCACCTTTCGCTTTTCCATAATTCCGCACGCGCTCAAACAGATAATCGTTCCCATACTCTTTCTCAACGGCAGTTCGCGCCGCGTTGATTGCCTGTCCCGAAAGCCGGGCCGAGTCGGTACGCATGTAGGTAATAAATCCATTTTCGTACAGTTTTTGGGCAACACCCATCGTCTGTTTAGCCGAAAAGTTGAGCTTTCGATTAGCCTCCTGTTGCAGGGTTGATGTAATAAAAGCCGGAGCAGGATTACGTTTCTGTATATTCGTCTTAACCTCTGCCACTGTCCATGCAGCTTCATCCAGATCATCCCGAAGCTGTGATGCTTTTTTATCATCCAGCAGTACCACAGAGTCCGGCTTTTTCAGCTTGCCTGTATTTTCATCAAAATCTTTACCCGACGCCAGGCGCTTTCCATCCAGGTGTGTGAGGTCTGCTTCAAAAAATTCTTTGTCGTTCTGCTTATGCAACTTCGCCTTCAAATCCCAATAGCGGGCCGACCGAAATTTCATTCGCTCCCGCTCACGATCAACCAAAAAGCGCACCGCAACAGACTGCACACGCCCCGCCGAAAGCTTGGGGGCGATCTTTTTCCAAAGCAGTGGTGATACAGTATAGCCCGCCAGCCGGTCGATGATCCGGCGCGCTTCCTGCGCATTCACCAGGTTAATGTCAATATCACGAAAGTTTCCGAGCGCTTCCTCAATGGCCTCTTTGGTTATTTCGCGAAACACCATGCGCTTAACCGGTACCTTGGGATTCAGCACTTGCGTTAAATGCCATGAAATAGCTTCCCCTTCGCGGTCTTCATCGGTAGCAAGGATCAACTCGTCGGCATCTTTTAACAGCTTTTTGAGTTTGCTTACTACTTTCTTTTTACCCGACGGCACCACGTAAATGGGCTCAAAACCGTGCTCGGTATCAACACCTAAATTCGACCAGTCTTCGCCTTTGTATTTCTTGGGAATCTCTTTAGCCGAAGCCGGCAAATCACGGATATGCCCCATCGAAGAATCGATCTCATATCCTTTGGGCAGATACTTCTTAAGGGTTTTAATCTTTGTGGGTGACTCTACAATTACGAGTGACTTCATATAAAATTCTTACAAGTTGTTAATCAAATTTTTAAGCTCGTCAGCATGATTTTTTGTATCAACCTTCTCAATGATACCCTTTACCGTACCATCAGAAGCAATGATATAAGCTGAACGGGTAGGCGCTTCATAGGTATTGCCAAACATACTTTTTTCTACAACAGAATCGGTGGCCTTACCAAATTTATAGTCCGGATCAGACGCCAACACATAGTTAATACCCATTTTGTCAGCATAATTTTTATGAGAACCACAGCTATCTTTACTGATCGCAACCAGATTATATCCTTTCTGATCAAACCAGTCTGCTTCTTGGGCCAGGCTTGCATTTTGCTTATCGCAGCCAGAAGTGTTATTACGCATATAAACCGATACAATAGTCGGCCGGTCCAAAAGTTCTTCGAATTTTACTGATTTTTGCTCTCCGTCTTCGACAATATCCAGCGAAAAGTCGGTATCTATTTTCTGTCCTTCTTTAATCATAACTGCGGGTGATTATACAATAATTATTTAATGAACGTGTGAAGACGTCTAACTATTTATGCACACAAAATCGTTTCATCTCAATTTTACAAAGTCTTATATAATAAAGCGCTCTTGTACAAACGGCAAACGTCAAAAGTGAAGTGGCCAACCCTTCATATCATCTTATTAATTAAATTTGAAAGCATAGCGAATAAATGAAGAAGCCTTTCCATGCAGAATATTTTTCATTAATAAATTAACCCGTTGAGGGGATAAATTTTTGATTTAGAGTTTTATTTACACGGCTTGTTATAAACAACCCCCTTTTGTTCCCCCTTTATTAAGGGGGAGTTTTTAAAAGCCGTATCCGTAGTTTTGACTAAGACATCCCAAATCTCCCTTACCAAAGGGAGTCTCGACTTTAGTCGGGGAAGGTTCTCTTTTATAACCCTTCACCACATTAATAATTTAACCTCTTCTCACATCTGCCATTCACATCTTATGCTTTAACAAATACCTTGCCACAGCAGCCAGCACAATTGAATGGTGAACAGTACCATCCTCTACGTAAGATAGAAAGTTATCCAGCGCCACTTTATGTACTTCGATGCGTTCGTACTCGTCAGGGTTTTGAGCACCCACGAATTCACAATCCCGGGCAATATACATGTGGGTATAGTTATTCATTATCGACGGATTGGAACTCACTTTACCCAACCCTTCCCATGTATCAGAGCGGTATCCGGTCTCTTCGAGCAGTTCGCGTTTGGCTCCGTCCAGCGGAGATTCTCCGTCATCAACCATGCCGCCCGGAATTTCCAGTGTCGGTTCTTGTGTGCCATGCCGATATTGTTCAACCAGAATAATCTCCTCATCGGCGGTCAGGGGCATCACGTTAACCCATTCAGGCGCATCCAGTATGTAAAAATCACCTTCCAGCACTTCGGTTGCTGATTCGAGCCGGATTCGCTGTTTTAAAAGTTTAAATATTGATGTAGAATATTCCTTATTTTCACGAACAATCGACCACGGCTTTACGCTAAATTCAAAATTTTTTCGAGACATACTCTTTTTGATTTATGGAACAACGATTTGAATTTCACTCCGAGACGGATCACGAGCCAAAAGAACTGCAAAAAAATATCGAGCAGGCATGCAATCTGATGGAAGATATTTATGCCGGAGGAGAATACCCAAAGGTTTTGGTTAAA
>JAFGWN010000216.1 GCA_016937115.1 Balneolaceae bacterium
AAGTGGATGGAAGATTTAAAATCACACGATATTCCTGTTTTTGTTTATACCGTAGATCAGCCCAAGCGCATGCGATCACTGATTAGCCAGGGGGTAGCCGGTATATTTACCAATAAGCCGGATGTGCTTGGACGGATGATTTCTGAGTTTAAATAGTTGCAGTCAGGAAGGTTAAAAAAACTTTCATTCCGGTTTGAATGGTGACCGGAAAGATTCTATTTTAAACAAACCTCCATTTTAAAAAGTACTCATGTCTACCAAATATATCTTCATTACCGGAGGGGTTACGTCATCTCTGGGAAAAGGAATCATTTGTGCGTCGCTTGGTCGCTTGCTTGTTGCCCGCGGACTGCGCGTCACCATTCAAAAACTTGACCCCTATATTAATGTTGATCCGGGAACGATGAACCCGTACGAGCACGGCGAGGTTTACGTTACCGAAGATGGCGCGGAAACCGATCTCGATCTGGGCCATTACGAGCGATTTCTGGATGTAAAAACATCACAGGAAAATAATGTCACCACCGGACGTGTTTACAATGATGTTATTACTAAAGAGCGGCAGGGTACTTATCTGGGCAAAACGGTACAGGTGATTCCACACATCACCGATGAGATTAAATCACATATTTTGAATCTTGGCGAATCGGGAGATTATGATGTGGTGATTACCGAGATTGGCGGCACGGTCGGTGATATCGAAAGCTTGCCATATATCGAAGCTGTCCGTCAGCTGCGGTATGATGTGGGGCGAAAGAATACGCTTTCCGTTCACCTGACGCTGGTTCCCTATTTGTCTGCCGCGCGTGAACTCAAAACCAAACCTACCCAGCATTCGGTAAAAACGCTTTCTGAAAGCGGTTTGCAACCCGATATTATTGTTGCACGTTCTGAACATCCGCTGGACCGATCTATCCGTAAAAAAATTGCCCAATTTTGTAATGTGGAGATGGAAGATGTGATTGCTTCGCTCGATGCGCCGACCATTTATCAGGTTCCGTTATTAATGCAGGAAGAGGGGTTGGACCGCCGGGTTATTGAAAAATTACAACTCGAAGCCGGTGAACCGGACCTCGAGCGATGGAAAGGGTTCGTGGAAGCGGTACGTAATCCATCATCCGAGATTAAAATTGCGTTGGTTGGTAAATACGTAGAACATCACGACGCTTATAAATCTATTGTCGAAGCTTTTATTCACAGCGGTGCGGTTAACGATTGCAAGGTGAAAATAAAATGGATTCACTCCGACGAAGTAGATCAGGAAAATGTTGAAGAGAAGCTCGGTGATGTCTCCGGCATTTTGGTAGCACCCGGTTTTGGCGGTCGCGGAATTGAAGGAAAGCTTGTCGCTGTAAATTATGCTCGTACTAAGAAGATTCCGTTTTTTGGTATATGTCTGGGCATGCAGTGTGCCGTAATTGAATATGCACGAAATGTGTGCGACTGGAAAGATGCCGGAAGTACCGAGTTTGATGCATCTACCGAATATCCCATCATTGACTTGATGGAGGAGCAGAAAGAGATCGAAGACAAAGGCGGTACCATGCGCCTGGGACTGTATGATTGCAGCATTAAGAAAGATACTAACACGTACCGTGCATATGGTAAAGAATTGGTTCAGGAGCGGCACCGCCACCGTTATGAGGTAAACAACAATTTGCGATATAAGCTGGTTGAACACGGGATGCAGCTCGTTGGATTCAACCCCGATCGCGATTTGGTTGAAATTATCGAAATTGAAGATCATCCCTGGTTTGTTGGTGTTCAGTTTCATCCCGAGTACCACAGTACCGTTAATAATCCGCAGCCGCTCTTTGTCGATTTTGTGAAAGCCAGTCTTGATCACGCCCAAAAGAACGATTTGGCAGTGCCGGTAAATGGCAAAAAAGTGGCGGTTAGCTAATTTATGTCCGGCGATATCTATAAAAATAAAACCCGTATCCGGGTAAATGGGCTACTATTTAAAGATGATTCCATTCTGTTGGCTCAGATTAAATCGCCGGTAAATGATGCCTTGGTTTGGATGCCGCCCGGCGGTGGGCTTCATTTTGGTGAAAGAATAAAAGATTGTCTGAAACGCGAGTTTCGGGAAGAAACGGGGCTGGATATTACAGTTGGTTCGTTCGTTGCCATCAATGAACTGGTCAAGCCCCCATTCCATGCAATAGAAATGTACTTTAAAGTCGAAGAAAACGGAGGGCAATTAAGGCTGGGTAAAGATCCCGAGCACGACCGCGATCATCAGATTTTAAAAGATTTGCGATGGATATCCTTTGATGCGATGGGCGATATCGCCGTTGCTCCAAAAGCCTTGTCCGGCTGGATCAGTTCGCTGAATTCACAAAACAACAGCCCAACGATATTTTTTCAATCCAATTGAGGTTTATTTTACATTTGTTAAGTAACAAAAAACATTCATTTAATTACAACATTATGCGTACGCTATTATTCTCACTATTTGCTGCCCTGCTAATCGGTGCTGCGGCTTGCGGAACCGAAAATAAAGACGGCCAGCTAACGGTTATCAAAAATGTAACGGGTTATACCTTTCATGATGATTCACTCGAAACGTTCTCGGCTATTGTTTTTGAAGATGGTAAAATTGTTGAAGTTGCTTTTGATGACAGCCTTCAAACCGATACCAGCGATGCCCGTATGATTGAAGGTGCCGGCCGGGTGATGCTGCCTGGATTGACGGACGCTCACGCGCATGTTATGGGACTTGGCTATCAGGAAATTAACGTAAATGTAGCCGGTATCCCCACGCTGGATGAAACCCTGCAGCACGTAAAGAAATATGCGGATAAAAACCCCGACTTAGCCTGGATACGCGGACGTGGCTGGAATCAGACGCACTGGCCGATCAATCGCTTTCCCACGGCTGAAGAGCTTGATGAAGTGATCAGCGATCGCCCGGTTTGGCTGGGGCGCGTGGATGGTCATGCAGGCTGGGCCAACACAAAAGCGATGGAGCTCGCAGGCATTACAAAAGAAACACAATCACCCGAAGGCGGAAAAATTATCCGCGATGAAAACGGCAACCCAACCGGTGTATTTATAGATG
>JAFGWN010000217.1 GCA_016937115.1 Balneolaceae bacterium
AAAAGAGCTCGGTGATTATTACAAGCAGTTAGATGAAGATAAGCGTCCGGTTGCCAAAGTATTGCAGCTTTGCAAGGATGATCAAATCAGAAAACATGCAATAATGCGACTCATGTGCGAAATGGGCCTCTCATTTGCTGAAATAGAGGAAAAATGGGGCATAGTTTTTGATTTATACTTTAGTGATAGCCTGCGCCGCTTGGAAAAGATCGAAGCGGACGGGCTGGTTAAAATAAATCAAAATGAAATTAGAATTACTGAACAAGGCCGACTTTTCCTGCGCAACATTGCCATGTGTTTTGACCGTTACCTTCATGAAGCAAAAACCGGCCGGTCGTTCTCAAAAACAGTATAAAAGGTACAATTATGGATTCTAAAAAATATGTCTATACATTCGGCGGCGGAAATGCAGAAGGAGACAAATCAATGAAACAGCTGTTGGGCGGCAAAGGAGCCAACCTGGCTGAAATGAGTTCCATCGGACTCCCTATTCCTCCCGGATTTACCCTTTCAGCCGAAGTATGCAAATACTATAATGAAAATAGCGAGGAATGGCAGGAAGGTGTTGAAGAGCAATTGCAGCAAAGCGTGCACTTTCTCGAAGCGCTGATGGGATTGAAATTTGGAGACGCTTCTGATCCGTTGCTGGTTTCCGTTCGTTCCGGGGCGGCAATTTCAATGCCCGGCATGATGGATACGGTATTGAACCTTGGGCTCAACGACCGATCAGTCCAGGGGTTGGCCAAAAAAACCGGCAACGAGCGATTTGCCTACGACTGCTATCGCCGCTTTATCGATATGTTTGGAAACGTGGTGATGGGCATTGATCACGATACGTTTGAGGAAGTGCTCCAAAATCTTAAAGATGAAAAAGGCGTAAACTTGGATACTGAGCTGGGTATCACTGAGCTCAAAGATCTGGTGGATCGCTACAAAGCGGTATACCGCAAAAATACCGGTTATATGTTCCCCCAAGATCCTAATGAGCAGCTTCACTATGCCATCAATGCGGTGTTTGGTTCCTGGAGCAGTAAACGAGCCAAAACCTATCGCAAAATCAATCGCATTACGGGTCTTTTGGGTACAGCAGTTAACGTTCAGGCCATGGTATATGGCAATATGGGTGATGATTGTGCGACTGGGGTTTGTTTTACCCGTAACCCTGCAGATGGCACCAACGAGCTTTACGGTGAATTTTTGGTGAATGCCCAAGGCGAAGATGTAGTGGCCGGTATCCGTACGCCGCGCAATATCAGTGAGCTTAAAAAAGATATGCCGGTAAGCTATAAGGAACTGCTTGAGGTTACCGAAAAGCTCGAACAGCATTACAAAGATATGCAGGATATTGAATTTACCGTGCAGCAGGGTAAGCTTTATATCTTGCAAACCCGGAATGGCAAACGTACGGGTGATGCAGCGGTAAAAATTGCCGTTGATATGGTTGATGAAGGATTGATATCCAAAAAAGAGGCGGTGAAAAAACTGGTTGAGCCCGGGCATTTGGATCAGTTGCTCCATCCCCAGCTTAGTGAAAATGAAGTGAGCGAGGATGATATTATCGGAAAAGGATTGCCCGCCTCACCCGGTGCTGCGGTAGGCAAAGTGGTATTTAATTCTGACCAGGCCGAAGAAGAACACGAAAAAGGAGAGCCGGTAATTCTGGTCCGGATCGAAACCAGTCCTGAAGATGTGGGCGGTATGTCGGCAGCCAACGGTATTTTGACGTCGCGCGGCGGCATGACGAGCCACGCGGCGGTGGTAGCCCGTGGTTGGGGCAAACCCTGTGTAGCCGGCTGCGATGAGATTATCATTAACTACGAGTCGCAATCTTTTACCAATGGCGAAGTAACCGTTCATGCCGGAGACTGGATCTCTATTGACGGCGCGAAAGGCATTGTGATGAAAGGCAAGAAGCCGGTTCAGGAGCCCACCTTCAGCGATAACTTCTATACATTTATGGAGTGGGTTGATGAACTGCGGGATATGGATGTACGCACCAATGCCGATACGCCCGAAGATGCACGGCGGGCTCGCAGTTTCGGTGCCCAGGGAATCGGGCTCACCCGTACCGAGCATATGTTCTTTGGCGAAAAACGAATCAAAGCCATGCGTCAAATGATTATTTCGGAAACGGAAGCTGAGCGCCGGGAAGCCCTGCAAACATTACTGCCTTATCAGAAAAATGATTTCATAGAAATATTTGGAGCCATGGAAGGACTGCCGGTTACTGTTCGCCTGTTGGACCCACCCCTGCACGAGTTTTTGCCCGATGAAGAGGAAGAAATTCAGGCTTTGTCTGATGAGCTGAATATCCCCCTGCGTGATTTGAAACGTAAAATTCGATTCCTAAAAGAATTTAATCCCATGCTGGGGCATCGTGGTTGCCGGTTAGGTATAACCTATCCGGAAATAACAGAGATGCAGGCCCGTGCCATCCTCGAAGCAGCAGTACACCTCAAAAAAGAGGGCAAAAAAGTACTGCCCGAAATTATGATTCCGCTGGTAGGCACCTCCGAAGAGTTCATCCATCAGCATGAGGTGATTGATCACGTAGCCGCGGAAGTTTTTGAAGAGAAAGGAGAAAGTGTTGAATACAAAGTGGGCACCATGATCGAAATTCCCCGCGCTGCCCTGGTAGCGGATAAAATTGCGGAAGAAGCTGAGTTCTTCTCATTCGGTACAAATGATCTTACCCAAATGACTTACGGCTACAGCCGCGATGATGCGGGTAAATTTCTCGAGGTTTATATGAGAGAGGGTATTTTGCAAGATGATCCGTTCCAGATACTTGATGAAGAGGGCGTAGGTCAACTGGTGAAAACAGCCACATACAAAGGCCGAAAAGTTAAACCGGATCTCAAAGTAGGTATCTGTGGTGAACACGGGGGTGATCCTTCCAGCGTGCGCTTTTGCTATAACCTTGGACTCAATTATGTATCCTGCTCGCCATACCGTGTGCCGGTTGCCCGACTGGCAGCTGCCCAGGCGATGCTTATGGCTGAAGATACTGATACAGATCGGTTAAATAAGAATGGGCAGGCAAAAGAGTTAGAATTGGTTTGATGGGGTACGACGAAGTCAAAAACAAAAAATGGGTCGTCATCTGGCTGTGGTCAGGTGCGACCCTTGTTTTTCTGATGATCATTATTGGCGGTATTACCCGCCTTACCGGCTCGGGCTTATCTATGTCTGATTGGAATTTGATTATGGGCGCCCTGCCACCCATGACTGAAAGCGACTGGATGGCAGCGTTTGAACAATACAAGCAATTTCCTGAGTATCAGCAAATAAACCGGGGGATGACGCTCTTCGAATTCAAACAGATATTCTTCTGGGAATACTTACACCGGCTTATCGGCAGAATAATTGGTCTTGTTTTCCTGATCCCGTTCTTAATTTTCTGGATTCGCGGGTACCTCAGTAAAAAACTGTTCCGGCGGGT
>JAFGWN010000218.1 GCA_016937115.1 Balneolaceae bacterium
GTAAAGTGACGTTGCGCCAGTCCGCTGTCGTCGAGGGCGATCTCTATTCACAAAACCTCGTTGTCGAAGAAGGAGCTACGTTTAATGGGGCTTGCCATATGCGCGATTATGCAACCGAAAATAAGAGAGCTGAAGAAGCGGCCGAAACAGAAAAAGAAGAAGAGAAATTAGCGGTATGAATTATGAGTAAAGACGATGGCATCTCTAAATACGCCTCTTATTTATCGCTGGGACTGGAGATCGCGGTAGGAATATCCTTTCCCATTTTCTTGGGATATTGGCTGGACGGATATTTTGAGCTGAGCCCTTGGCTGCTGCTAGCGGGGTGCGTCGTGGGCATGGTGAATGTATTTCTAATCATTTTCAAATTGGATAAACAGTTTGAAGACAAGTGATCACATTGCCAAATTTTGCCGATACATATTTTTCACGGTTTTGTATCTTAACGGTTGTCTTCTTCATATTAGTAGCGAGTGTTATCGGCTTAACTGCCTGGCCTAAATTGATAACGTTCTCATTTGCATACTTAACAAGCGCTTTATATGCAGGCAGTAATTTTTTTGTAATACGCTATATAGATGTCGAGGACAATAGCCGCTTCGTTCGTGTGATGGGACTTTCTTTTGCAATTCGATTCCTGCTGGTTATTTCCGCTGTTACCATTGGGTTATTAGCAATAAATAATCATCAAATTTTTTTTACAGTTAGTTTTATAATTTCTTATATTTGCCATTCTGTAATTGAGATCATTTTTATAAACAATATTCTGGAAACCGACACAAAAAAATAAATGCTACGGGCCTGTCGCCGACTACTGATTACTACAATTTTACTTTTTGCAATAGTGCCGGGAAGCTGGGCTCAACAAGCCAGTTCCGCTGAATCACCTATCGACGTAGTTGGTAAGGTGCAGGATCATAACTCTCTGGATGTTGCCGGATTACATATATCTTTACCCCGAATTATTTTGGCCGATGGGCAATGGTATTTTTATGGAAGTACTGAAAGCGCTGTTGAGTCGGGAAATTTTGTGCAGGAAAATGGTGCGCTGGTACCATCTGACGGAAGTGAGATTACCATTGATATGTCCATCACATCTCATCTTGTTTTTTTCTGGATCGCTATTGCATTAACACTTTTGATTACCCTTGTAATGGCCCGAAAGTACAAGCGGGGCGCTGGGCGAAAGACGGAACCCAAGGGTTGGTTCCAAAATCTATTTGAAATTACTTTTGTTTTTGTTCGTGATGAGATAGCGAAAAATAATATCCCCGATGAGAAGTTTCGTAAGTTCGTTCCCTATCTATTTGCGGTATTTGTGGGCATCACGTTTATGAATCTATTTGGCTTATTACCCTGGGGAGCTACAGCTACAGCGGATATTACAGTAACAGGTATTTTGGCATTGTTTACATTTTTAATTACGCAGTGGAACGCTTCAAAAGATCACTGGAAGCATGTTTTTGCGTTTCCGGGTGTGCCGTGGCCCATGCGCATTATTTTAACGCCGATTGAGATTATTGGTTTGTTTACTAAGCCTTTTGCGCTGGCTGTTCGTCTTTTTGCCAACATGCTTTCGGGCAAGATTATGATTATTTGCATGCTTGGACTAATATTTATTTTTACTGATTTCTTTGGCACAGCAGTTGGAGTAGGAAGCAGTTTATTAGTTGTTCCCCTCACCGTAGCCTTGTATGTTCTTAAAGCATTTGTAGGCATTTTGCAGGCTTATATCTTTACCCTGCTTTCAGCTGTATTTATTGGAATGGCAGCTGAAGAGCATGAGCACCATGAAGAAGGAATTGAAGCACACGCATAATTTTTTTAAAACTCTACATCAACCCTAAACTCTAAAAACTAAATAAGGTAAAACACTATGGGTTTATTAGCAGCAGGAATCGGAGCAGGAATCGCAGCAGTTGGTGCCGGAATCGGTATCGGCATGATTGGCAAAAGTGCGACTGAAAGTATTGCCCGTCAACCCGAAGCTTCCGGAGATATTCGTGGTGCAATGATTTTGACCGCCGCTCTTATTGAGGGTGTAGCGCTTATTGCCGCTATTGTTTGTCTTCTCATTGTATTTCTCGGATAGTGACAGGGAGCATAAATTCTAAATAAGTTAATTCAGTTATGTTCTTAGTCATAGCCGCAAGTAACGGTGGAGGGGGTATTCTCTCTTTTAACGGTGGTTTCGCCCTTTGGGTAGCGTTAACGCTTATCGTATTCCTCATTGTGATGGGTAAGTACGCCGTGCCATTAATCATGGCATCCCTTTCGGAACGTGAAGATCGTATCAAAGAGTCGCTTGAGTCAGCTGAAAAAGCGCTGGCCCGGGCCGAACAAATCTCGAAAGACAACGAAAAAGCGTTGCGTGAAGCCGAAGCCAGGGCTCAGGAGATACGCAAAGAAGCGATCGAGGAAGCGGAGATGCTTCGCACTGAACGAATTGAGAAGTCGAAAGCTGAGGCCGAAAAAATCCTTGATCAAGCCCGCAGCACGATCGAGCAGGAAAAGAAACAGGCACTGGCTGAACTGCGCGACGAAGTAGCACGGCTTGCCGTGCTATCCGCATCCAAAATTCTGGAGACAGAGCTGGATGAGGAGAAGAACAATAAGTTGGTAAATAACTATATCAACAACATCAATAAAAACTAGATTGATCCATGCTCATAACCAAAGCAGCCCGCAGATATGCTTCTGCGCTACTTGAACTCGGGAAAGAGCGCGATGAGGTAGAGGCGATCCTGGATGATATGAATTTCATCAATAATACGATGGATGATTCCCGGGAGCTTGTACTTTTTTTGCA
>JAFGWN010000219.1 GCA_016937115.1 Balneolaceae bacterium
GCATGATGATTTTTTACGAGACTCATCGCTCGAACTCGACATGCAGCCTGCGATTCTACTCACTCCGTCGAATCCATTACACCCCCAGTATGTTAAAGAACATGCTTGTTTCGCTTACGTAATATAAGCATTTATTAACGGTTTATCAGACGATTTTATTGTTGTGGGTACCATTAGCAAGATGCCGGACTTTAGATACCAGTTGTCGGATTAAGGATAGCAGGCCTATTTGCTGCTTTTATGATTTGACTGAACAGAGCTCAAAAAATTGTTGATCATTTTACTTAAAATATTAAGCCGTTAGTACAAATCACTATATGCCTCTTTATCATCTAATGATCCTGTTTGATATAACGTTTCAAGATGATCAATAGTCTCGTCGGCGGAAGCCTGTGCATAAATTATAAATCGAATAAAGTCACCTTTATAATATCTGTGACCGTAACCTTCTACAATATTAGCTTTCACTGATTTCATAGACCTTCGAATCTGGGAACCCGTCTCATATAATTCAAATTTAGGAAGCCGCAGGCTCATCTCGTGAATATCAACAACCAGAACATTTGAACGTTTCCAGATGTCTAATTTCTTATAGCTCATAATCTGATATTAATTCATGTTTTCTGTATTAAATAAGACAATACAAACACGAAATCCTTACAGATTTTTTAACTACAAAATATAATTCTGGAAACTAATCCAATACCAGCATCTGGTACCCGAGATCTGGTATCTGATATCTGGCATCTGGTATCTGCAATCTGATATCTGTCCTAAATTACGACTTCGCGTGCGGGCGGCCTTAAATTATAGTTCGAGCTCATCACGTGTCCGTACGCCCCGGTATTGGCAACTAAAATGATATCTCCTTCCTCGGTGGGGGGAAAACGCCGGTCAATGCCCAGCTTATCCCCCGATTCACAAATAGGTCCTACAACATTAACGGTTTGATCGGTAGGATCATCCAGTTTATCCAGGTTTACAATCGTATGGCTTGCACCATATAACGCCGGGCGAATAAATGAATTCATACCCGTGCCAACGCCCACATAACGTACTTTCCCTTTCCCTTTCAACTGGGTGACGGGGGTCAATAACACCCCTGCCGTAGCCACCAGAAACCGACCGGGCTCAATCCAGAGCTCATACTGCGGGTACGCTTTTTTAAACTCCTGCAGTGACTTATTGACCTTCCGGAGATCCAGACGATTTTGTGTTTCATTTTCCTGAATGCCAAATCCGCCGCCTAAATCCAGCACCTGCACGCCGCCCAGTTTTTTGGCTACTTCATGCAGAATAATGGCCGTCTCTTTCCACAACTGTTCGTCTTTGATACCACTTCCCGTATGGGCATGAAGTCCCGTTATGGTAGCGTCAATTTCATCAACAATACGCTTTACCTCGTCAATCTCAAACTGGGGGATGCCGAATTTAGAGTGAATCCCTCCTGTTTTTACATGCTTGTGATGGCCCTGCCCGTGACCGGGATCAATCCGTAAAAAGAACGTACGATTTTTAAATATTCCCGGCCACTGCTGCAGCGGAAAAATATTATCCAGGGTGACGTGAATATCATATTCAAATCCTTTTTCGTACTCGCTTCGGTGTGCAAAATTGGGCGTGAACAAAATACGATTCCGGTCTATTTCAGGAAATAGCTCCAGCACCCGCTCTACTTCGCCGATTGACACGCATTCAAACCCCAGCCCCGATTTATAGAACGGTTGCAGTACCCTTTCGTTTGCATTTGCTTTCATTGCATAAAAAAAGGTGTCAACCGCCTCTAATTGGTGAATGCGATCAATATTCTGCTGCAATTCCTGCGTATCATAAACATAGACCGACGCCTTTTCACGGGCAATATCAAGCAATGCTTCGCGCTGATTTTTCCACCACGGGGTGATGGGCTCCTCAGCTTGCTTTTCCGATTCCATTAGTTCGGCCCACGATCCGCCCAGAGCATCGTTATCCCGATTCTTGGATATAATCTGGTCGTGCAGCTGTCGTACCAGCCGTTCGGCCTGATCGCTGGCCACCACAAACGTAAAGTTAAGATCATTGGCCGCCTGACTTACCAGATAAATTTGATGCTCTTTAAATACCTCGAACGATTCGCCCAGCCGGTGCAAAATGGTACGAATATGGCGCCCCAACAAACTGACAGCCGATACCGAATCAATGATTTTAACTTTACAATATTGGCTTAAAACTTCGGTGAATTCATTCCGAATCTGATTAAAATGTGTATTTAATGACGGATCGAGCGAAACCGTGACGTTCGATTCTGAAGTAGAAATCAGATCAATCGATAAACCAAACTGCTTGAAAACTTCAAAAGCATCTGCCAGGAAACCTACCTGCTGCCACATACCCAGCGATTCCATGCTCACGAGTTTGATATCCGATCGCAATGCAATGGTTTTAACCAATCCGTCATCTCCGGGAGCACTGCCTGATATAACCGTTCCTTTCAGCTCGGGACGATGCGTGCACCGCACGTGAATTGGAATATTATGTTTTCGCGCCGGGTAAATACAGCGCGGATGCAGCACATGGGCGCCATTGGTGGCAATTTCCTGTGCCTCTTCATAACTAAGTTGCTTAAGCAGGCGTGCCGAAGATATCTGGTTGGGATTTGCTGAAAAAAGCCCCGGTACATCCGTCCATATTTCAAGACGCTTTGCCTGTAGCTTTGCTGCAAAATAGGCTGCCGACACATCGGATCCCCCGCGTCCCAGCAGCACTGTTTTCTGCTCACGGTCACGTGCAATAAATCCCTGTGTAATAATAAGCGATCCCAAATCGGACAACTTTTTCTGCAAGCCGAGGTCCTCTTTGGTATCGCAAACCGCCGATAGGATGGCCGCTTCCCCGGCTGCATTTTTCTGAGGTACACTCTGCAGTAGATCTCTGGCGTCTTGCCAATGGGCATTAAGTCCCTGCTTCTCTAAATACGCACAACCAAGCGTCGTTGCCATCAGCTCACCAAGCACCATTACGCGCGCCTCTACCCGGCTGCTTATCTCTCCAATCAACAGAATACCGTTGGCAAGGTTTTCCAGCTCGCTAAAATAACCGTGCAACAAGCCCGATCCGTCAATCCCAAGTTTTTGGGCCAACTCAATATGCCGGGTTTTAACTTTCCGAATGATCGCCTCCATCTGCTCTTTTGATGATGCTGCTGTCACTTCCTGCAACAGGTTTGATATCCCTTTCAAAGCGGAATGAACCAAACAGACAGAAAACCCCTGGTTCCGGCGTTTTTTTACTACCCCAACAATATGTTCCCAGTCTTCGCGCGATGATACGCTGGTGCCCCCGAATTTAAGAACCACCCACGGCTTACGTTGTGCCATAAATAAAAAAATCATTTCTATGTTAAGTGTACCGTCAAATATAAATAGTTAAATCACCGAATTGAACTGTTTTTACATAATAAAATAGCCTGTTGATACAAACAGTGATGGAATCCTTAAATGATAGCAACATCTGTTCCGATACGCCTTTAGCTTTTATGAATCATGCACAAACATTTTACCGGCGCTTCTTATTTGTTCTTCTTATCCGAAAAAGATATTATTAGCTTGATTAGGCAACCAACCGTAAAGCTTTATATTTAATGGCCGATACCTCTTTATCAAGAAAGAAATTCCTGAAGATTGCCGGCGCTTCGGCTGCTGCCCTGTGGGGCCTTGCAGGATGCGAGCTAAATTCAATTCCACCCGAACCAGAACCGCCGGGGTTGAATCTTGATCCGGACCCACGACCAAACGACTACGCAGTCTATTTAGGTTCGGGTGATACAGCCCTTTTTAATTATATCTATATCCTTGAGCAACTCGAGGCGGCATTCTTTACCCGGGTAGTAGAAAACCCCTACCCTGCTATGAGCGAGGAAGAAGAACGCATATTCAATGATATTCAACAGCACGAGGTTGCCCACCGGGATTTTTATAAGGCTTTTCTTGATGAAAACGGGATACAACAGCTACAGTTTGAATTTTTCTCAACCGACTTTAGTAACCGGCAGGACGTGCTTGGAGATGCCCGATGGATTGAAGATATAATTGTATCCATGTATAACCATATTGGGCAGCTTTTTGAAAATCCCGATTATCTCAACCCCATCATTAAAATAGCCTCTGTTGAGGCGCGCCATGCAGCAGCAATGCGTAATGTACTGCAGCCCAACTCAAGCCTTTTTATTGGCGATGATATCATCACTCCAAATGGACTGGATGCCGTGAATACACCTAATGATGTTTCAAGCCTGCTGTTTCCTTTTGTAGTGGAAAATGTAGATATGAGCGAACTTCCGCGACCTTAAATTAATTGCCTTAATCATTTTACCAATGCAACAGTCAGAACAAGCAAAAAAAAGAACCGAAGAGCCAAACTGTGAACAACTTGGTCGAAAAGAAGCGTTAAAAAAACTACGGGCGTCGGGGAAAAAGCTTGCTCGTGCTGCCCTTCCTCTGTCATTAATCGGGATTACCGCCAATAAAACGTTTGCACAATTCGAAGATCTGGAAATAGGCCGCGCGCTCAACTTTATCCTGCAGATAGAATTTATGCAGGAAGCTTTTTACGTGCAGGCAACCGGCACAAACGGGCTTTTTGATTCAGTAAATCAAAAAATTTTCACAGAAATACGCCAGCAGCACCAGGCACGGGTCGTTCTTGTTAAGAATCTTATTGGCTCGCTGGATATTGATCCGGCGCCTCAAATGAGTTTCAACTTCACGTCCGGTGGTGAGTTTAATCCTTTCGGAAGTTTTGATGGGTTTTTAAATATGGCCCAGATCATAGAGGATACAGCGGCAGGGGTTTATAAAAAGCAGGCGGCTATTATATTCCAGCATGATGCCTCGGCAGAAATGAAACGCATCATCCTGCGTCTCCATTCTACCGAATCGCGCCATGCGTATTTTATACGTTTCAGGCGTGCCGAACGAGGACTCGATGATATCAAAGGATGGATCAACCAGGCCAATTTAGGTACACTTTCAGCAGCATTCGAGAATATCTACCGTGATGAAGGGACAACCACACAAGAAGAAGTCGATATTCCGTCGGTTACAGATGCCAGCACACAAGCTATCCAGGAAGCCTGGGATGAACCTATCAGTCGCGGTACAGCCGGCGCTATCCTTCAACTGTTTACCCGGCCTTTATGATTGGAATATGTTGTCGATTAAATTTATTTTTCTTTTACGCTACCTTTAATATTTAAAATAGCTTTTATGATTATCCCTATCGCCAGTGATCACGCCGGGTATAAAGCCAAAGAAAAAGTTAAGGAAGTGCTGGAAGAGCTGGGGCATATGCCGGTCGACTTTGGCACGCATTCCGAAGAATCGGTAGATTACCCGGACTTTGCCGTACAGGTAGCCGAAAAAATTGATGGCGGTGAACACGAGCTCGGCATTCTCATCTGTGGAAGCGGGCAAGGCGTATGTATGACGGCCAATAAATACCCCAATGTAAGAGCGGCTCTTGTCTACGATGAAGAATCCGCAAAAATGACACGGCAGCATAATAACGCAAATATCCTCTGCCTGCCCGGCCGCAAGCTTTCTGATGAAGAATTAAAAGTCATGGTAAGCCTGTGGCTTGATACGGATTTTGAGGCCGGCCGGCACGAACGACGCATAAAAAAAATAAAGTCACTAACACAGAATAACTAAAAAGTGGAGCTTCAAGAGTACAACCCTCTCGCAACAATACTGCTGTAAGGCGGTTGTACCTGCGAACAGTGCCATGTACAAAAACTTCTACTATCCCATTACTCATGAAATCATTATCAGATAAAGATTCCGAAATTTTTTCCCTATTAGACCAGGAGCGCCGGCGCCAGAATGAAAATCTTGAACTTATCGCCTCCGAAAATTTTGCATCCCGTGCCGTTATGGAAGCAATGGGGTCAACGCTCACCAATAAATACGCCGAAGGCCTGCCCGGCAAACGCTATTACGGCGGGTGTGAGTTTGTTGATAAAGTAGAGGATCTGGCCCGGGAGCGCGCAAAGAAATTGTTTGGCGCCGAGTGGGTTAATGTGCAACCGCATTCAGGCGCTCAGGCCAATGCCGCCGTTTACCTCAGTTTTATGGAGCCAGGCGAAACGCTGCTGGGATTGGACTTGTCGCACGGAGGCCATCTTACCCACGGCTCACCCGTCAACTTTTCCGGAATTTTGTATAACTCGGCATTTTACGGGGTTGATCAACAATCGGGGCGAATTGATATGAATAAGGTGCGCGAAAAAGCACAAAAAGTGCAGCCTAAACTTATCTCGATCGGTGCCTCGGCCTATCCCCGTGATCTGGACTATGAAGCTTTTCGTGAAATTGCGGATGAAGTTGGCGCGTATCTTTGGATGGATATGGCGCACACAGCCGGACTCATTGCCACCGGCCTGCTGAACAACCCGTTGCCCCACTGCCACGTAGTAACAACAACCACCCACAAAACGCTGCGGGGACCACGAGGCGGGATGATTTTACTTGGAAAGGATGGGGAAAACACGCTTGGCGTGACCGCCCGAAAGTCGGGACGTACAAAAAACTGGAGTGAAGTTTTAGACTCGGCTGTGTTTCCCGGCACACAAGGAGGACCACTGATGCACGTCATTGCAGCCAAGGCCGTTTCGTTCAAAGAGGCGCTGGAAGACGATTTTAAAACGTACCAGCAGCAGGTAAAAACCAACGCCCAAACCCTTGCCGAAACATTTAATGAAATGGATTACGACCTGGTGAGCGGCGGCACCGATAACCACTTGATTCTTGTAGATTTGCGCAATAAAGGATTGACCGGTAAAAAAGCAGAACAGGCGCTGGAGCGTGCAAATATTACACTCAACAAAAACATGGTGCCGTTCGATACTGAAAGCCCATTCGTTACATCGGGCATCCGTATTGGTTCACCAGCTATGACAACACGCGGATTCGGCGCAGAAGCTTTCAAACAACTGGCTCATCTTATCGATCAAGTATTGCAAGATCCCGATGATGAATCGGTCATTTCAAACGTGAAAGAAGATGTGCAAGAGCTGTACCGGCAATTTCCGCTGTATGATTTTGTAACCGCGTAATTAAGCGGTCTGCTAATCAGCCTGCTTAACTTCGTTTGAATCGGACTTATTATTTGAACCGTTTTTATCATCATCCAGCTGATCGTTCGTAGCCTTCTTAAACTCCTTCATTCCTTCACCAATGCCCCGGGCCAATTCAGGTATTTTTTTTGCCCCGAAAAACAGAACAAGAACTGCAATAATGATAATAATTTCAGTGGCACCAAAGGTTCCCATAATGATCTAAATTTGATTAATTTTCGTACATATCAATAAGATACGAATTTTTCCCGGATTTAAAGATTATCCAAAAAACTGTACCTTCATTTTTAGTTTGCACTACGCATTATGTTTGAAGGTGCGAATTTAACCTTTATTGGATTCGTTTATTTCCGAGCTGAAAAAAGATAATTATTAAAACCAAGTATAGGATATTTTGAAAGAGCGTCAAATTATGAAAGGGGACCCGCCTAAAGCAGAGCCTCCCCCCCATCCTACCGACCAGATGTCGTTTTTAGACCATTTGGAAGAACTGCGCTGGAGAATTATCAAAGGATCTATCGGGATCGTCATCGGTATTGGAATTGCTTTCATTTTCAGTGATTTTTTAATCAATACCGTACTGCTGGGTCCCACCAAGGCCGATTTTGTTGTGTACCAATGGCTGGGAATTGATGCCATCGATTTAACGCTGCAAAGCCGAAAGCTTCCCGGGCAGTTTTTCGCCTACTGGGGCACCTTGTTTGTGATGGGCATCATTATCGGGGCGCCGCTCTTTATTTATCAACTTTGGGGCTTTGTTGAGCCGGCCTTCGATAAGGCAGGAAAATGGCGAACCAGAGGAAACACCCTGTTCATTACCTTCTTTTTCTTGCTGGGTGTATGTTTCGGTTACTTTGTATTGGTACCCTTTGCGCTCCAGTTTTTCAGCCAGTTCCAAATATCTGATGTCATTCGCAACGATTTTGATATCAATGCCTACTTTAGTTCTGTAAGTATGTGGATATTATCATGCGGGGTAATTTTCCAACTTCCAGTGGTAAGCTATTTTCTCTCAAAGTTCGGGTTAATTACACCTGATTTCCTAAAAAAATACCGGCGGCATTCACTTGTTGGCTGTTTTGTCATATCAGCCGTTTTAACACCGCCCGATCCTGTGTCACAAATTCTGGTGGCCGTGCCATTGATCCTGCTTTACCAGCTATCCATTTTTGTAAGTAAGCTGGGCGTGCGCAGCCGCGAAAAATCGTTAAAAAAAGCGTTCGGCGATGCATAATTAAAACAACTTTGAGGTTACCTTATGGTGTGCATCATTGATGAAGAAGAAACAGCATCCGTACCGGAAGTCAATGGCAGCAGTAAGGCAGTAAAATCATTGCCTTTTCTTAAAGATGTTGTATCTTCCGCATCAACTCATATTTATAGATGAAATTATATCATCAAAACCATTAAACGCAGGTTAGATATACTATCGTTAATGGTTGCTACGTTAACAAAATTCAAGATTCAATACAGATACTGATGAAATTAATGAGTAAAAAATCCTTGTTTGTTATCCTTTTTTTGGGCGCATTTTTTTCCCAATCATGTGAAGAGAACAACACTTTTGAATTAAATTTTGATGATGCCCCTCCCCCGTATGACACTTCTCAGGCCATGCATGATACTACGATTGCCGGCGGC
>JAFGWN010000026.1 GCA_016937115.1 Balneolaceae bacterium
GAGTTACTTGCCCCGATATTGACAAGGATGGACAAAGCTATTGCTACTGTAGCTGAGGAAAATAATCTTGATTTTGTTTTAAATAAGTCAACGAATACAGGAGACAGCGTGATTTTCTACGCATCCGGGAACCAGCTCGATATTACGCAACAAGTGTTAGACCGTCTTACATCATCAAGCCAATAAAAAATTAATTTAAACTATCTATCTGTTATGTTGAAACGAACTACATTTTTTACCGCCTTTTGTATAGCATTGATACTGAGCATGGGCCTGAATGAAAGCCAGGCTCAAATCCAAGAGGAAAAAATAGGCTATGTGAACCCTCAGGCCATTTTGCAAAAGATGCCGGAGATGAAAGCAGTACAGCAACGTCTCCAAAATTTTATCGAGAAAAAGCGGAATGAGGTTGCCCAGCAGAATCAGAATTTACAGGAAGAAATTAATGCATACCAGCAAAAGCAGTCTGTAATTTCCCAACAAGCCAAGGAGAAAGAAGAAGAGCGTCTGGGTCAGCTTCAGGCAGATTTGCAACAATCCCAGCGTGAGGCCCAGCAGGCTATTCAGGAGAAGCAGCAGGAGCTGGTAGGCCCGCTTTTGCAAGAGATCAACAAGGGAATTGATGCTGTTGCACAGGAAATGGGTCTTTCTTATGTATTAAATACTACAACAAATAGTGGAGATCTCATTATCTTATATGCTTCGGATGAGGCCCAGCAAAAGTATGACATTACGGATGAAGTAATGGCTGAGTTGGGGATCGGAGAATAAGAATAAGTTCTAAGCCTTTATTAAAGGGTGATCGGTTTAACCGGTTACCCTTTTTTTAACAAAACAAGATTTGATAATTGATAGCCCGGCTGTTAACGGCCGGGCTATTTAATCTATCGCACTCTTTTCTTTCGATTTCTGATGTAATCTTCAAAAATGTATCCGCCCAGGTTATCCAGGGAGGCAAAGTAGACGCGTCCTTTATTGGCTTCGGTTAGCTCACGCACAAATCCCTGCAGGTATGGGTCACGGGCAATCATAAACGTGGTAATGTCAATTTTATCCCTTCGACACTTAACGGCTTCGTCCAGCACTTTATTTACTATCTTGCGATCCAGTCCAAAACTGTTTTTATACATTTTGCCGCGTTCAATAATACACGAAGGCTTGCCGTCTGTGATCATAAAAATTTGTTTGTTGGCGTATTTGCGCCGATGCAGAAGGTGGCGGGCAAGCTCAAGCGCCTGCTGCGTGTTGGTGTGATACGGTCCGGCCTGCAGGTAGGGAAGATCTTCGATATTCACTTTCCAGGCCTCGTTTCCGAATGCAACAATATCCAGTGAGTCTTTGGCAAAATCGTTCAGGATAAGTTCAGAAAGTGCCATCGCCACTTTTTTGGCGGGGGTGATGCGGTCTTCGCCATATAAAATCATGGAGTGGCTGAGGTCGATAAGCAGAACCGTTGCCACCGACGTGTAATGATCCGTATCGTAAACGCTCAGATCTTTTTCTTGCAGGTTAAATTGATCAATCGTGCTGTGCTTAAGCATATTCATCATGGTTCCAACGCTGTCAATATTGCTAATGTCATCTCCATGCGTCCATGGCCGTGTTTCTGGCTGGCGTTCACGCCCCTTACCGGTAAAATCTGTTTTATGGCCGCCGCCGTCACCTTTTTTGAGGTTTTTGAATATTTCCCGAAGCGAGCGCTGGCGAAGGCTGCGTTCGGTTTTGCGTGTAATTACCATGATGTTTTCATCACTGTCTGTTTCTATATAGCCGCGGTTTTCAAGTTCCTCTACAAAGTCACCAAGCCCAAAATCATCCTCAAACTGGTCGGTAATATTATATTCATTATCCAGCTCAGTCAGCCAGCGCAGTGCTTGGGTAACATCGCCTCCGCCGATCGTCAGGAGTTCTTGGAAGAGGTCAAAAAGCGTATCGAACGGTGATTTTGATCGTTTTTGAGCAAAGCGTTCGTCCCACTCTAAATACTTGAAATGCATAGAAAAAAGATTGACTTTTAGACTTCATGGAAATAACGATTGAATGGCAGAATTCATTCATTACAACGTCTTACAAAATAGTTTTACTGGATTTAAATGGATCGACTGCAATTTGAAAAAAAATTATGGAGTGAAGGTTATACCCGGGTTATGGGGCTGGATGAAGTGGGTCGGGGATGCCTGTCGGGACCAGTGGTGGCTGCCGGTGTAATTTTAAATTCAGATGATATTCCGAAAGGGATCAGGGATAGTAAAATGCTATCTCTTTCTGAACGCATAGATTATGAAGGCATAATCAAAGAGAAAGCGACGTACTGGACGGTGCAGTGGTGTACACCCGATGTAATTGATGATATCAATATTTTGCATGCGTCGCTCAAAGCTATGCAAAAGTGTACCGAACAATCCGGAGCTGATCCCGATTATTTGCTGGTGGATGGAAATCGATACGGGAGTACTATTTATCCGCATCAGTGTATTATTAAGGGAGATGATCGCTCTTTAAGTATTGCTGCGGCTTCTATTCTGGCAAAGGTATATCGCGACAATCTGATGAAAAACTTACACGAAGAGTATCCGCATTATGGATGGGATACGAATGTGGGATATCCTACGAAGGAACATTTTTCCGGGCTTCAGGAATATGGGATTACTGTTCATCACCGGAGAAGTTTCAGGCTACGAACCGACAAAGAGTGGCGGGCAGAAAAAGGTTGAACCCGTATTTACCGGTATATGCTCAGTTGCCGCTTATGAAAGTCCAGGTTTACGCAAATGGCAAGCATCAGGGTGTTCGTAAGCAGGGCAGAGCCTCCGTAACTGATAAACGGCAGGGGTAATCCAATCACCGGTAATAAGCCCGACGCACTGCCAATATTTATAAACAGGTGAATAAAGTATATCCAGGCTATTCCAATCATCACAATTTGTGCAAAGGGATGTTGGTGATTTTGGGCATTTTTTAGAATGCGTAACAGTAATCCCATAAAGAGCAGTAAAACAAGCGAGGCACCCAGAAAACCGAACTCTTCGGCAATTACACAGAAGATGAAGTCGGTCCACTGCTCGGGCAGAAACCGTAGCTGGGTTTGTGTACCCTCCATAAATCCTTTGCCAAAAATCCCTCCCGAACCGATGGCTGTTTTAGCCTGAATTACATTCCATCCGGCACCTTGCGGATCGAACTCGGGATTGGTAAATGCCTCGATGCGCCCCCGTTGATAGGGTTGGAGTACTTGATAAAGGGCAACTTGAACGCCAATTACAATTAAAATCCCGCATACAAAGGAAGTAAATGTGAGCCAGGTCCGCCGTTGAATAAAAAAGATAAGAAGAGTTAATATGACGGCCGCCAATAATCCCCAATACCACCCGATGATACACAGATACCCAATAACAGCGGGTGAGATAATAAAAAGGGAAATACCATATGGTAGCCCGGACCAGAATAAGATGACAGGGATGAGGGATAGAAAAATCAAGGCTGTACCCGTATCATTCTGCAGCAAAACCAGAATGGTGGGAACAAGCAGTAGGACAATAGTTATAAGCGCATGCCGAAGATTCTCTGCCGAAATATTCCGTTGACTTGTTAAATAGTTGGCTGTGGCTAAAATGGTGGCAACCTTCATTAGTTCACTGGCCTGAAAGTTGACCGGGCCGAGAACCAACCAGCTTTTGGCACCATTCACTTCTCTGCCTATCAATAAGGTAAGAATCATCAAAAATAAACAGATACCATAAAAAAGATATGACCCTTCTTTAAAAGCACGTGGTGAGATAAACTGAATACTGGCAAAAACACAGATTCCGATTGCAAAAGCGACCAACTGCTTATAGAAGTTGATTTGAATATATGAGGGTAAAAATTCAGCTACTGGCCCCTGTGTTGCACTATAGATAGCGATAAGGCCAACAGTGACAAGGCTGACCCAAAGTACAGTTAAAGACCAATCTAATTTGCCACTTCTATTCATTCGAGGCGGTTGTTTTCTTGGGTTTAAAGTCTTTTACATAGTTGTACACATAGGGACGATTGATTTCGCCCGTTAAATATTTTTCTATAAGCAGCGATGCCACCGGTGCGGCAGAAATAGACCCGAATCCTGAGTTTTCCATTAAAACGGCAATAGCAATCTGAGGATTGTCGTAAGGAGCAAAAGCAATGAACCAGCCGTGGTCTTCACCATGAGGGTTCTGTGCTGTACCTGTTTTCCCGGCGATGGCTACGCTGTCCAGGTCGGCATAGTAGCGTCCGCTGCCATCAGTTACAACCTGCCGCATGCCTTCCTTTACAACATCAATATCGGCCTGCTCGAGCCATTCTATTTTTTTTCGGGACGGGGTATTCCGCACTACTTGCCCATTCTCTTTTTTGATGGTATGCACAATATGAGGTTTGATGCGGTATCCGTTATTTGCAATCTCGGCGGTTGCCACGGCCATTTGAAGAGGAGATACAGCCATATACCCCTGACCAATGCCGAGGTTAAGCACATCGCCAATTCCCCATTTATTTTTACCTATCACGCGATTAAAATAAGCACTGTCGGGTAAAATACCCTCTACTTCATATGGCAGGTCAATTCCGGTTTTCGAACCAAGCCCAAAATCAGCAGTCATGTCGTGCCATTGATTCAACCTTCCGCTGGTGGCAATTTTATCCATCACCCAGAAAAAGTATGTGTTGCTTGAATTTTGGATTGCTTTTCGCAACCGGTAGTTGCCAACATCAGCGTGGTCGCCGTACCGGCGTCCGCGGTAGTAGTAACCCGGATTATAGACTTCGGTTTGCGGTGTGATGATGTCCATTTCCAGCCCGATGAGAGCCATAAGGGGCTTAAACGTAGATCCGGGAGGCTGCCGGCTCGAAATTGCCCGGTTAAAAAGCGGATTGCCGGGATCGGTATTGATAGACTGCCAGTATTCATTATCAATGCGTCCCGAAAGTTTACGAATGCTGTATTGCGGTGCACTGACTAAACTCAATATGCCGCCCGTTTGAGGATTGATGGCAACAACAGCACCCCTTTTACCTTCCATCAAGTCTTCAGCAAGGAGTTGCAGGTCGGCAGAAATAGTCGTGTGCAGGTTATGGCCTTTGACCGGAGCTTCATCACTGGCTCCGTTGTTGTAAGAACCCAGGGATTGTCCCATGGCATTGACAAGCGTATAATCGATGCCGTTTTCACCCCATAGTTGACTGTTATAGATTGCTTCAAGACCGCTTTTGCCGACCTTATCGCCCAGGTTATACGTGTTCGATTGCTGATATTCTTCCTCAGAAACCTCTCGCAGATATCCAAATATATGGGAAGCCTGAAGGCTATCGACAGGATAGTGACGTTTACTTTCAATTTGATGTCCGATTCCCGGTAGTTGCCATATATTTTCCTGGACCATCGAGAACGTTTCAAAATCGATTTCAGTAAGCAGCCGTGAGGGGCGTTGCCATGAATAGGTTTGAGCTTTTTCTATACGTTTTTGTAGCGTATCTACCGGAATGTCAAGAATATTAGCGAGCAGGGGAGTGGCTTCAGGATCGTATGTAGCGGGGGTGATGGTTAGTGAGTAGATCGGCTCATTATCTACCAGAAGTTTACCGTTTCGATCGTATATCAAGCCACGGGCGGGATTAACAATTTCCTGACGGAGTGCATTCTCGCGACTTTGTGGGCTGTATCGGTCATATTCAAGAATTTGGAGCTGAAATAATCGCATAAGAATGATAACACCAAGCCCGAGCATACAGATTTTAAGTACCTGTATGGATATATATGAGCGTTGTTTTTTACGATTTCTCATGACTTCGATCTGATGATGAGAGTGCAGCAGTTGTTGTTATTTAGCCCGGAAGAGTTGAACGATTCCGGCCACAAGAGTAGTATATATGCTATTGCCGATCCATTGGCTCCAGAACAGTAATTCGGCGGTATAGTGTTCGGCAAAAATGCTTAAGATTAAAAATATGAGATTATGAAGTAATGATGCAATAAAAACAACCACTAAAATTCGGGGTAGTTGAAGCCGGGCATCCATATTTTTTGATATAACATTATACCCGATAAATGCCAGCAGTGTTTTGGCAAACATATTGAGCCCCCAGATATCTAAAAGTGCATCCTGTGCTAAGCCCAGAAATGCTGCCATCAGAATTACCCTGGTTCGGTTTCCTTTGGTCATGTACCATAAAAGAAAGAGCAACACAAAATCGGGCTGCATGTTAAATACTTTCAGATGCCGGAAAAAAATGACTTGTAGTATAACAATTCCGATCCCAAAGGCTACTCTTTTAAAAGCTTGTGGATTCATTTAAATAGCTCTTGGTAGTCTTCGTTTAACTGTTTTATGGCCGTATCGGGATTGGTTGTAACAACAAATCCTTCGGCAATAGTAAAAAGCTCAACATATGGCCGAAGAAAAATACGCTGGGTATCTTTTCCTTTATTAGGCTCGGTACGTATCACTTCGCCAATGGGTATTTCAGGGGGGAAATGATTGCTGTATCCGGATGTAACCACGACATCTCCGCTATCTACCGGAATAGTTTGAGGGATATACTTGAGTTCAAGCTCATTAATTTTTTCTCTTTCCCAACTTACAATTCCGTAAGCGTTCGTATTTTGAAGCTTTGCACTTACCCGAAACAGCGTGTTATAAAACGGCATCACCTGCGAGAATTTGGGTGATGTAAGAACCACTTTGCCAATAAGTCCATCTGCTGAAATCATTGGCATTCCTTTCTGGATTCCGTCTTTACTTCCGGCATTAATCGTCAGGGTATTGTTAACATGATTCAATTTTTTAGCGACAATTTGTGCCGGGTGCAGCGTTAAATTACTGGTTCGGCTGAATTCAAGCAATTCTCGAAGCTCATCATTGCGTTGCTTTGCCGACCGGAGGCGGTTTAGTTCGTCAAGCAGCAGAATATTCTGTTTGCGAAGATCGGTATTGGTTTTTAAGGCCTGCCGATAAACACGGATATTGGATAATGGTTCTTCCAGATAGCTGAAAAGCGTAATGGAAACTTTGCGAATATTGTTGATACCTCCCTGATTCCGGCCGATTAGCAGTACAACGGCAAATACTAAAAGCAGAGCCGTAAGAATATAATCTTTTGCTTCAGTTATACGTGAGAATCCTAATTGCATTCACTATTATCCTCAAGTTATGTGACAACCGTACGATAATGCTCAAGATCTTCGAGAATAGCACCTGTGCCGCGGACAACGGCTGTTAGAGGGTCTTCAGCGATATGAACCGGCAATTCTGTTGTTTCCATGATAAGTTTGTCCAGATTCTTTAAAAGTGCACCACCCCCGGTTAGCATAATGCCCCGGTCAAGGATATCCGCAGAGAGTTCGGGGGGCGTTTGCTCCAGTGATTTTGTGATGGATTCCACAATGGTATTTACCGATTCTGAAATAGCTTCCCGCACGTCTTTGGAACTTACCGTTCGGGTTCGGGGCACACCGTTGACGAGATCGCGCCCTTTGGTAATCATCTCAATTTCTTCATCAAGGGGGGCTGCCGATCCGATTTCACACTTGATATTTTCAGCAGTTCGCTCGCCAATCAGCAAGTTATGGTTGCGCCTAAAATAGTTAATGATATCTTCGTTTAGTTCGTCACCGCCAAGCCGCACCGATTGTGCAAACACAATACCTGATAGTGCAATAACAGCGATTTCTGTAGTGCCACCGCCGATATCCACAATCATGTTTCCAATTGGTTCATGCACATTAAGTCCAATCCCGATTGCAGCGGCCATCGGTTCGTCAACCAGATAAACTTGCTTGGCTCCGGCATGTTCGGCGCTGTCGCGCACAGCGCGGCGTTCTACCTCCGTAATGCCACTGGGCACACAAACAACCATTGTGCGGGTACTGGAGTACCATTTCATTTTCACCTTCTTTATCATCGCCCGGATCATCTGTTCGGCAACTTCAAAGTCTGCAATTACACCGTCGCGGAGCGGGCGTACTGTTCGAATATTTTTGTGCGTTTTTTCGTGCATCAACCGCGCCTGATGGCCTGATGCCACCGGCTCATTCTGCATGTTTAAAGCAACGATAGAAGGTTCATTAAGAACAGTACCCTCATTACGGGAGTAAATCAGGGTGTTTGCCGTTCCTAAATCAATAGCGATATCGGTGTATAGCCAATCAAAAAAGCCTTTTTTCTGTTTTCCTTTCTTGGATTTAGCTGAATTGTTTTCCATAGTATAATGAAATAGGTATGCTGTAGAATGTTATTATTTCAGGAACGGTTAAGAAAAAATCAAAATACAATTTTGTTCATTGATTTGCGAATAGACATATATAATATATGACAGTAAATTTTTAATGCCTAAAATGCCGGTTTCCCGTAAATACCATCGCCATATCATGTTTATTGGCCGCTTCAATTACTTCTTCATCACGAATGCTGCCACCCGGCTGAATTACGGAAGTAGCTCCTGCCTTTGCCGCTGCTATTACGCCATCAGCAAACGGGAAAAAGGCATCTGAAGCGATGGCAGTATTGTCTAGAGCTAACCCTTCTTGTTTTGCTTTTGCAATTGCAATTTCTGAAGATTCTATGCGGCTGGTTTGCCCGGTGCCGATCCCGATTGTTTGTCCATCGTGCGCATAGACAATTCCGTTGGACTTTACATGTTTTACTACTCTCCAGGCGAATAAAAGATCCCGAATTTCTTTATCTGTTGGCTCCCGATCGGTAACGGTTTCAAAGTGATCGAATGAAATAGAAGTTACATCCGGTTGCTGACTTAATGCACCACCAAAGATAGATCGAAATGACCAGTTGTTTTGATTGGCAATGGACTTCTTAATACGGATGAGTCGGCGGTTTTTTTTCTGTTTAAGCAATTCCAGGGCATCATCGGCAAAAGACGGGGCAATCAGTATTTCAGTGAAAATTTTGTCAATTGCTTCCGCTGTGTTGAGGTCAAGCTCTTTATTAACCGCCACGATTCCCCCAAAAGGGGACGAAGTATCTGTGGCAAAGGCTTTATCCCAGGCTGATTTTAAGGTACCACCCGTTGCTACACCACACGGCACGGTGTGTTTGAAGATGGCACAGGTAGGATCATCTTGCTTAAAATCGGCGATGAGATTAAGGGCGGTATCTACATCCAGAAAGTTATTGTAACTAAGCTGTTTGCCGTGGAAACAGTCGATAAATTCATGTTGATGTCCATACACAGCCGCTTTCTGGTGCGGATTTTCGCCATAACGCAAATCTTGTGATTTTGGCAGTGAAATATTCAGCTGAAACGGACTTTCGCTTTCATCCAGTTTGTTAAAATAGTTGGCGATATACATATCGTATTCGGCTGTGTGGTTGAACGCTTCTTGGGCCCACTTTTGCCGATGTGTAAAATTGATGCTTCCATTCTCTTCAAGATGGTTGATGAAGGATTGGTATTGATCAGGGTTCGTCAACACACAAACATGCGCAAAATTCTTGGCTGCTGCCCGGATCATGGTCGGTCCGCCGATGTCGATATTTTCGGTGGCAATGGCCGGGGTGCAATCAGGATCTTGAATTGCTTCTTTAAACGGATACAGGTTGCCTACAACCAGCTCAATCGGTTTAATACCGAGTTCTTCCATCTCGTCAACATCGGGCTGGTGACTTGTCCGTCCCAAGATGCCACCATGAATGAATGGATGCAGTGTTTTTACCCGCCCGCCGAGACATTCCCTAAATTGTGTGATTTCTGATACATCTTTAACCGGGATATCTTCGGAGCGTATTTTTTGGGCTGTTCCGCCGGTCGAAATCAATTCAACTCCGGCTTTATGCAATGTTTGAGCCAGTGGTATCAGGTTGGTTTTATCAGAAACGGAAAGCAGCGCCCGGTTAATTTTCAGTGATTGTTTGGGAAGCTTGTCGAGTGGTTGTAGAGACACAGGTAAGGGTTATTGATTTAAGTTAGTTGAAAAATTTTGAATAACATCTGGCAGTAATTGGTGCTCTTGTTCGAGTACCCGATCGGCCAGTTCTTTGGGCGTATCGTCGGGATAAACCGGTACAGTGCGCCGGGCGATTACGGGACCTTCGTCATAATTTTCGGTAACTACGTGCACGCTGCATCCGGTTTCAGTTTCTCCGGCATTGATAACGGCTTCGTGCACCTTCAACCCGTAAAACCCTTTGCCGCCGTATTTTGGCAAAAGTGAAGGATGAATATTGATGATCATGTCGGGATATGCCCGAATAACGACAGCCGGAATTTTGAGTAAATATCCGGCAAGTACAATAAGGTCGGGTTGCCATTGTTTCAACTTCTTAAGCATCACTTTTTCGTACTCTTCCTGATTTGAAAAGGATGGAGGAGCCATTATTTTTGTGGGAATACCATGTTTTTGAGCACGTTCAATAGCCCCGATATCGGGTTTGTTTGATATGAGTCCTGTAATCCGAGCATTAATTTCGCCCGCTTCAATGGCGTCGATCACAGCTTGAAAATTGGTTCCGGAACCCGAGGCAAAAAAGACAATATGCTTCAAAATGGAAGCGCTTTAAATTCGGCAACTTAATTGGCGCAAAGATACATAAAAATGGAAATTATTATAAGTGAAAAGATTACGTTTTCAGCTTTTCTTTTTTTCTACTGATTGTTAATCCATTTTAGCGTTTTATGCCAAAGTGAATCTTTCAGCGGCTCTTTAAAAAATCTCCAGTGGCCAATCTTGTTTTGATTGTAATCTTTCGGGTTGATAGTATGCTGGGTTATATCGGCTGACGCATATTTTTTGAGCAATGCTTCAACCGCTTTTGGAGGTCCAAGTAAGAGATCATCGGTAAAATTGTAGGAAAGGAGGGGTACCGATAGCTTGTGATAACGGGACGTATTCAGGCCGTGTTTGGCATCAAACAGATAGTGGGGTGATTTACCCCATTCAGCCCACTGTTTCGCAACTCCGGCAGGCAGATTAAGCGAAGAGATACCCAGCAACTTAGTGGGCACGTAATCCACAAAAGAAGATGCTGTATCCAGCAAATGCCATGTTAAATATACGCCAATATTGTAGGGCCACGTCCATAATTTCCAGTAACCCTGCTGACATGCTACAAAAATCATTTTGCTAATTTGCCTGCAGGAAGGAGCAAGTCCAATTAATTGACCGCCACAGCTGTGACTCAGGTAGATGAGCTCATCAGGCATAAATTCATTTTGAGCATATCCGAGTGCCGATTCAATATCGCGAGATCCCCAATCCTCCATTTTCATTTCAGATCCCGATAGGGTATCGCATGTAGACTCGTAAATTCCGCGATAGTCAAAAGTGATAACGGTGAAATTATGTGCTGCAAAGAAGCGGGCAAACTTAAAATAAAAATAGCGGGGCACACCAAGGGCAGATCCGATGACAAGCACGCGATTTGGTAATTTACGCCTCGGAAAGAATACTGTAGCGGCCAGTGTTAATCCATCTTTTGTTGGCAATGAAACCTGTTTTTGGTTCACATGGATCAAAAGAATGAAAGCTTAGGATTTTACGGATTGATTTGCAGAACGAAAAACCTTGTAATTATTCAGGCTCCAACGCACCTGGGTAATCGTAATTTTTATCACGGTTGCAATGGGAATAGCAACAAGCATTCCAAGAATACCAGCCAGCTCAGCTCCGATTAAAATGATAAACAAAATGGCTACCGGGTGAATATCAGCCGATCGTGAAAATATAAGAGGCTGAAAAATAATGTTATCGAGAAGTTGGACAAGGAATATCGCAATGATGCAAGGCAAAACGAGCGAAAAATCACCTACTTCAACGATAGAAACAATAACAGATAGTACATACCCGATAACCGGACCAAAGTAGGGAATGATATTGGCAATGCCGATTGCAATTCCAACGGCGAGAGCGTTATTGAGTCCTATAAAAGTAAGGAAGAGCCAAGAGAAAAAAGCGACTAATATACTTTGTAGCAGTACGCTGCGAAAATAAATGCCGAGCCTTGTTTCGATTTTGTCAAGCAGGCTCAATGTCGTTTCAAAATACTTGTTGGGGACCATTTGAAGCATGCTGCCTCGGATTTGGCTGCCGTCTTTAAGAAAGAAAAAGGTGGCAAAAGGAATCACCAGAAAGGCTGAAAAGATATTGGTAAAAACACCGATAATATTACTTAATGCTGCAGGCAACTGCCCGACATCGATAAGTTCTTCAAAAGCCTGGGTCAGATTTTCCTGTAAAAAACCGTTCGGTAAAAAGGTGAACTGTTCGGTAAGGCGATCTTCAACCTGTCGGGCAATGTTCTGCATATTCTCAATATTAAGCTGGCCGGCTAACTGCATCATCTGGTTTGCCACTTTTGGTATGATATTGGTGGAAATCCAAATGAGGATGAGGATTAAGGCACTTAATGTTGCGCTGATGGCAAGCGTGCGGTTCATCCCTGCGGCCTGCATGCGGTTCACAATAGGATCAAGAATATAGCTTAAAATAACGGCTACAACGGCGTAGCCGATGAGTGTGATAAAGTTAGAGGCCAGCAAATACAGCACAATAAGAACGGCCAGTGCCAGCCCCCATCGTATCAATTTTTCGAGGCTCCAGTTATTCATTATTCAGCATCTCCATGAGTTCATCAAGGCAGTTATAAATGCTTGCGGGACGGTACCCCTTGCGCTGTAGGTAATCAAATACTTTTTTCTTTCTTTTGAAAGTATCTTCTTCGCGCAAAAACCGACGGTGCTTTTTTTCAACGAGTTCCGCCAGCCGTTTTTTTATATCAATCGGTTCAAAAGCTTTTGCAATGGCATTCTCGGTAATCATTTTGCTGATGCCTTTTTTCCTGAGGTGCGCCTGAATTTTAGAGGGCCCCCATTGGTTGAGATTGCTTTTGTCCCGCGCAAATTGCTCGGCAAAGCGTTTTTCATTAAGGAAATCCTTCTCTTCAAGTTCATCCAGCACGTTGTTGATGATATCTGCCGTGTATTCTTTTCTGCGAGCTTTGTTGTAGAGTTCCCGCCGGGCGTGTTCGCGCCGCGAGAGTAGTTTTAACATGTACGATTTAATGGTATGACGTCCCTCGGCTCGTTGCAATTTTCTGAAAAGGGGTGGCGTTATTTCAACACCTTTCTTTAACCCATGATCCAGAAGCGTGGTTTCTGCAACACCGAGCAAAAATTCATCATCAACAAAGATAGAATAGCGCTCTTTGTTCTTTTTTTGCGGAGTGATCGCCGATATAGCCCCGGGTAAATTATGATCGGGTTCCTCCATGATCTAGTACGTTAAATAAGGTTCCCAGCGTATATTTGGAGCAGCTTTTATTTCTTTGAGCACTCGTTTAATCATAAATGCCACGGTCTCAAGTCTGATTTCTTCATTTTTCTCTTTGATCAAGTAGAGTGCCAATTTCAATGCCTGTGCTATTTCTTCGGATGAGTAGGAGATGGAACCCGATTTCATATCCTCGTAATCAAAGCCGGGCACCTCTACATTCGCTACATTTATTTCGAAAAAAGGCCTCATGACCTGTAAATGTTCACTGTAAAATGTATCTGAGGAATCAACTAAATCCCTGAGGGCTTCCAGTATCTTCTGAGAAAATTCCAACGTATTTTCATCTCCATCAACAGCACTTATGCTAAAAGTCGCACTCATTTGGTGATGGAGATTTTGCGCCCTGCTTTATGATTCATCTTCCTCAACAGCTTCTTCTTTTTCTTCTTTAGATTCCTCCTCATCTTCGTACTGCTCAGGGTTCATTTCACGGCGAATCTGATCTTCAATTTTCTCCATCAGTTCCGGATCAGACTCCAGGAATTCAATAGCGTTGTCGCTACCCTGACCGATGGGTTCGCCGTCGTATCGATACCAGCTTCCGCGCTTCTGGATGATGTCGAACTCAACAGCCAGATCAAGAATTTCAGCAATGCGCGAAATTCCCTGCCCGTACATGATGTTGAACTCGACCGTTTTGAACGGAGGCGCAACTTTGTTCTTTACAATTTTGACCTTTGTTCGGTTACCGACCACATCGCCGCCGTTTTTTAGAGAACCAATGCGGCGAATATCCATACGGACGGAGGAGTAGAACTTCAGGGCTCGTCCACCCGATGTTGTTTCGGGATTGCCGAACATCACGCCGATTTTTTCGCGAATCTGGTTGATGAAAACGCAAGACGTTCTCGTTTTATTAACAACACCAGTAATTTTACGCATGGCCTGCGACATAAGCCGGGCTTGAAGTCCCATATGGGAATCGCCCATTTCGCCTTCAAGTTCAGCACGCGGAACCAAAGCTGCTACAGAGTCAACTACTACAACATCGAGGGCGGCCGAGCGAATCAGTGTTTCGGTAATCTCCAGCGCCTGTTCGCCGCTATCTGGCTGAGAGATGAGCAATTCATCGGTATTGATGCCCAGATTTTTAGCATATTTGGGATCGAACGCGTGCTCGGCATCAACGAAAGCCGCATAGCCGCCGGCCTTTTGGGCTTCGGCAATAATGTGCATGGCAAGCGTGGTTTTACCACTGGCTTCCGGCCCGTAAATTTCGGTAATACGCCCCCGGGGAATACCGCCTACACCGAGTGCATGGTCAATCATGATGGAGCCGGTAGAAATCACATTCACATCTCGGGATGCATCATCTCCGAGCCGCATAATGGTGCCTTTGCCGTGCTGTTTTTCAATTTGGCCGATGGCCATCTCAATAGCCTTTTCGCGATCGTTATTATCAGACATGGTAAAAAATTAGAGGTTCTCTTTATTGCTTTGCGCGTAATATATCATTTATAACTGACAACATCGTGTCACCGGGTATTTAAATTCCAAATAGCAAAATTCAAACTACAAACAAATAACAATCCTTAATGTTTATTTAGAATTAACTAAAATGGCGGAAAAAATTTTAAGTAATTCTGTAGATTCCCTAACTAAATCAATTTTTGCATTTTCTAAGTGTGTATCATCTTGCGTATCGATTAAATTTAGCCCGTATTGTGATTCTTTAGATTCTTTTCGAGAAATTTTGATTCTGAACTTGGAGTATTTCTTACTTAAAGATTCATTAGCCTCGATGTAATTAGCACCGACAGATCCTGAGGATTTTACCAATTGTTTACAATCTTTGATATTTGAAAGGTTCTTGGGAACATCCCCCACAAATTTTCTAACCTTTTCCGCAAACGTTCGATCTTTAAGATCATATTTTTCGGAACAGTCATTTAAAATTTAATTTTGGAGTTTGTTTGATATTTCCAGCATGTAATTTGTTATTTACTATGTAAGACATCTTATGTGGTCGTTCCTTACAAATTATTTTTAAATTTCTGCAACGGATTCAGTTAGTGCAGCTATTGCTTGTTCAATCTGCTTAGTGGTAATATAAGGTGCAGGACCGAGTCGAAGGATATCATCTCGGGCATCGGTAAATATATTTTTTTCTAACAGCCGGGCGCGGATTTTACGAGCATGAGGCGATTGCAGCGCCAGGAACCCGCCATTCTGTTCGAGTTGTTTTTGGTGATAACATTTGATGATTTCGGGGTCAAAGTTTTGCTCGAGAAATAATTTTCTTAACAAAGCAACCTGTGTAAGATATTGCGTGCGAAGTACATCCGGCGTTAGATTTTTCTCTTCGAAAAACTCTACCACTTTTGCCGCCCTGAATTGAGATGATGGATCGTAGGTTCCGGTGGCAAAACGTTGATTGCCGTCATCAAATTTCACCTTGTTGGATGTTCGTGGTTCATCGAGCGTGCTAAATGAAGCAAACCATCCCGTAACAACGGGACGCAGTGTACAGTCTTTGGGGAAACGCAAGAAGCAGTTGCCTTCGCCCCACTGCAGATATTTATAACCCCCAATTAAGATAAAGCAGTCTTCAAGACCAGCTTCTTGAATAGAGAGTGGAACAACATTGGTACCGTGGTAATCATCAATTAAAAGAGGAATGTTATGGGTTCGGGCCACTTTGGCGATTTCACTGAGATACTGGTTAACCAACCCGCTTTGAAAATAGACCCGCGAAAGCATGATGGCACAGGTTTGATCATCAATTTCTCTTTCAATTTCAGTTACAATATCATCCGATTCGGCGCTGACCATTGCCATTTGCAACCCTTCTTCAGTAAGGCGTTTCAACTGGCGAAACATGGAATGAAATTCGCCATCGGTGGTAATTACTTTAGGTTTGTTTTGCAGATCAAAACAGGAGAGCCAGGAGACTAACAGGTGATGCGTATTTTCGCTCTGGCAGTAGAGACCATCGGGATCGCTATAGTAGTTGCGCAAGTAATTTCGAAGGACCTCCGTTTTTTCGGCGGCTTTTACCCATTTGATATCAATCTTATCGGCGGCGGTATCGTAAGCTTCAACCAATCCATCACGGGCTACGTCAGGCCAGGCCTGATGGGAATGTCCGCTGAATAAAAACCTGTTGGCAACATCGAAATTTGAATAATGGGGCTGCAGTTTTTTAGCTAACGTATCAATATCATTCATAGGAAGAGAAATTTTCAAATTCCAACTGGTGAATACAATCTGTTTTGAGTTTTAGATCTCTGATCTTATTTCCCAGAGGTCGGGAAAGATGCGTTGATGCAGTGTCTTTCGTAGATAATTTACACCCTCCGAGTTGCCGGTGCCCATCTTGTCGCCGATGGTACGTTCTACCATCTTAACATGCCGGTAGCGCCACTCCTGCATGCCTTCGTCAAAGTCGACAAACAGCTCAGCCAGCAACGCCGATTCGGGATCGTTGTTCATTACTTTTAATAATATGGTTTGTGCTTCACCGGAAGGATCATATAAAAGGCCGTTTTTGTGGACGCGTTCCGGAGCCGGCATATCATAACCTTTTGTCTGCAGGTATGTGCAAAAACTTTCCCAAAGGGTAGGTTCTGCCATGCGCTTCTTCATTCGCTGCTGGTACTGCGGCTGATTTTTATGGACCTTTAGAATATGTTCGGATCGGTGGCCACACAGAATTTCCACCTCACGAAATTGTACAGATTGAAAACCACTGGCTTCGTCAAGGAAGTTCCGGAAACTCTCAAACTCAAGGGGCGTCATGGTTTCGAGGATGTCAATTTGGGCGACCATTGTTTTAAGAATGGTAAGTACCCGGCGCATGGTTTTCATGGATGTCCAGGTCTGGCCGGCTTCCAGTTCAGGTCGCAGCTTTCCGAATTCATGGAGAATCTGCTTAAACCAGAGTTCATACGTTTGGTGAATAATGATGAACAGCATTTCGTCGTGCTCCGGGGGATCGGAACGGAACTGCTGAAGATCTAACAGTTCATCTACTTTTAAATAGTTGCTATACGTCAATTTCATAAGAGAGAAAATCGTATGTTAAAATGAGGTTAATTATAGGCAGAATATTGGTCAGGTACCATCTGGAATCAGGTTTTATGGTTGTATTTAAAATTGCTTAGATTAGGCTCGTTAATAATAAGCAGAACTAAGAAAATGACATATTTAATTGCAGATAGTGGCGCCACAAAAACGGAGTGGCGAATTGTGTCTGATGATTTTTCTGATACGATTTTTACCGAAGGCCTGAACCCGTATTATCATACCACCCAAAGCATTACCGATGTACTAAAGACAAGTTTATTGCCGGAGCTCAATGGGGCCAGGGTTGATAAAATTTATTTTTACGGCGCAGGGTGTGACAGTGAAAAAAGAGATCAAATTGTTTTTGAGGCGTTAGAATTTTGTTTCTCTGATGCGTCTATTGAAATACAGCACGATTTGCTGGCTGCAGCGCGTGCCTGTTTCGGAAATGATTCGGGTATTGCCTGTATTTTGGGTACCGGGTCCAACTCTTGCTTATACAACGGATATGAAATTGTGGAACATATGCCGTCGCTCTCGTTTATTCTGGGTGATGAGGGAAGCGCCGGTTATTTTGGCAAAAAGCTGATCAACCATTATTTCCGCAATGAACTACCCGGTGAGCTGAAAAAAGATCTGGAAAAAAGGCATAATATGTCCCTGCAGCATATCATGCATGGATTATATGACGGCACCCAAAAAAGTCGCTTTATCGCTTCTTATGGTGCTTTTTTAGGCAAACATAAAGCCCATCCTTATATTGATGCCATGTTGCGTGAGGGATTTGAAAATTTCATTACGCGCGTTGTTAAAAGCTACAGTAATGCCACATCTCAGCAAGTTCGTTTTGTGGGATCAGTTGCATGTGCGCATCAACGGTTGATTACACAAATCTTAAAAGAAGAGGGGTTCAAAAAGGCATCATTTATTGAGAATCCCTTAGAACGATTGGTTTCCCATCACGCATCGTAAAAAAATAATTATGCTTATCGATACCCACTGTCATATTTATCTGGATCAATTTCAGGATGATATTAACGAAGTTCTAAACCGCGCCGCTGAAGTGCAGGTGAAGCATATTTTTATGCCTGCTATTAACCTGGGGTCACTTACCCAAATGGAATCGCTTTCCCATCCCGATATTCAATTTCACAAGATGACAGGACTTCATCCGACCGAACTTAATGAAGGAGAAGAACTCCCGGAGGCCATTTTATTTCAAAAATGCCAGGAACCTGATTTTGTGGCCGTTGGGGAGACCGGGCTCGATTACTATTGGAGCGATGAGTATAAGAAAGAGCAGAAAGCCAGTTTGCGTATGCACTGCCGGGTAGCCAAACAGGTAGGAAAGCCTGTGATTCTGCATAACCGGGAAAGCACGGATGATCTGCTGCAAATTATTGAAGAAGAACAGGATGGAAACCTGCGCGGCATCTGGCACTGTTTTAACGGTTCGGTTGAGGAAGGGAAGCGTGCTATCGACTTAGGGCTTCATCTTGGCATAGGCGGTGTGCTTACCTTTAAAAATGCCGGAGTTGATCAAACGGTTGCTCAACTGCCGCTCGGAAGGATGGTGCTGGAAACGGATGCTCCGTATTTATCTCCTGAACCCAAAAGGGGTGAACGCAATGAACCGGCGTATGTCCAATATGTAGGGCAACGGCTGGCTGAAGTGATGGAGATATCCGTGCATGATGTAAGAAAAAGAACTTCGGGAACAGCCCTTCAGCTTTTTAATATTCAATGAGCTGTCAAGCTATTCTCTTTGTAAGTATAAGACAGTTCATAAAAGAGATATTATTTTTGTTTTTGCTTAATTTTAATAC
>JAFGWN010000220.1 GCA_016937115.1 Balneolaceae bacterium
AAATAGCCTCTTTTAGCTTGTATCGACCCGCCATTCTGTCCGAAATTTCCCGAAGCAACTTAAACGCCTGCTTGTAAATTTTTTTTGTTGAAATACCGTCGTAGAGCATCTCATTAACAAAATCACAAACCTGATCAATGATTTCTTTGCTTGCGCCGGCATGGGCCAGCGACCGACGAAGTTTATCCTCATCAAATGGTTCCTGTTCGCCTGAGGCTTTGGTAACATTTATTTCACTCATTATAACCCCATCATTTTGAACCGGTTTAGAGTCGATTAAAACGCTCTCGCGCCGCTTTCTCAAGCTCTTCGCGGTGATCGGGATGGGCAATATTGATCAGTGTTTTTGCCCGCTGGCGCAAATTCTTACCATACAAATTGGCAACGCCGTATTCCGTTACTACATAGTGCACGTGAGCCCGCGTGGTTACAACACCCGCCCCCTGTTTCAGGTGGGGCACAATTTTACTGACTCCTTTCCCCGTTGTTGAGGGCAGCGCTATAATCGGTTTTCCGCCTTCGCTCAGCGAAGCCCCTCGAATAAAATCCATCTGTCCGCCTACCCCGGAGTAGTGATACGTTCCAATAGAATCAGCACAAACCTGTCCCGTTATATCAACTTCAATAGCGCTGTTGATAGCAGTTACTTTCGGGTTTTTGCGAATCACGGCCGTGTCATTCACATACGCAATATCCAGCATGGAAATCATGGGATTATCATCAACAAAATCATACAGGCGCCGGCTGCCCATTACAAAACCGGCCACAATCTTTTCGGGGTGTGTTTTTTTCTTCTTGCCGTTGATCACCCCCTTCTCAACCAAGTCCATCACCCCGTCGCTGAACATCTCGGTGTGTATGCCTAAATCTTTATGGTTATCTAACGCTTTCAACACCGCATTGGGAATAGCGCCAATACCCATTTGCAGGGTAGCGCCGTCTTCAATCATTTCGGCACAATTTTTACCAATCTTTTTTTCTACCTCATTCGGTTCGGGGATGGACAGTTCGTGCAGCGGCTCTTCCGACTCAACCAGCGCATTGAAACGGCTGGCGTGGAAAATACCGTCGCCGTGCGTTCGCGGCATATTAGGATTGACCAGCGCTATAGCTTTTTCCGCACACTGGAGGGCCGCGCGGGTAGCATCAACCGAAACGCCCAGCGAGCAGTATCCATGCTTGTCGGGTGGTGAAACCTGTACCAACGCCATATCAATAGGCAGAATATTTCGGCGGAAAAGGCCGGGGACTTCACTCAGAAAAATGGGCAGGTAGTCTGCACTGCCCGTGTTTACCGACTTCCGCACATTGGCTCCCACAAAAAGGGCATTGGTTTTAAACGTATCGCTGTACTCCGGCTTTGCATAGGGCGCATCACCCTCAGTATGAAGGTGAACCACCTCTATATCTTCCAACTCGGGGGCCCTATTTGTCATAGCATCAATTAAGGGCTGGGGTGCGGCAGCCACACTGTGGATAAAAACCCGTTCGCCGGAATTTATAAGCTTAACGGCATCTTCTGCGGTAGTATACTTTGATTTGAATGTCATAATATTTTCTGGGTTAACTCAATAATTTAGTTCGGCTTTTATAATTTTTAAGCTTTCTTGGTTCTATACGTTACAATACGGTTCCAATGCAGAAAGATAAATAAACCAACCGCCATCAATTCAAGCATCCGGCCGGTTAGTTGCAATGGAAAAGATACCATAATCAGCGTATCAATTATTACCAAAAGAATCCCCAGATTCAGTGCCAAAACCATTCCGGCGGCAAGCAAGGGTCGGCCGCGCGGCGGGCCTTCGATATACCGGGGAAGCATCCAGTAGGCCGTTCCGAGCGTAAGTTGAATGATCCAGCCAAAGATGGTTACTTCAATATGAATGGGTAGCAGCATCCAAACCGCCGGGGTGATGGGATACGCTTTATGGATAAGCAGCATAGCTCCCATAGCCATGCCGGCCAACAAATAAATCAACGCAAGGCGAATCATCCAGCGGCTGGGTGCAGGCATTATTTTTTGCTCCTTTCTCTTTGCCTTTTTCTTTTTTCGCGCTGCTGCTTTTTAGACATGATACGCGACCACATTTCAGTAAAATAAGTAAACCCGGCAACCAGTTGCAGTATAGCTGAAACAACTAATAAAGTTTTCCAGGTTTCTGAGGTTGAAATGCTTACCAGAGGTTCCGAAATGACGCGCAATACCAATCCGGCATTCAAAAAAATAAAGGTGAGCCATCCCCACTTCTGCGCTTTAAAACCTTCCTCTCGGTTGCGGCCGGGAAACATCCAGATCGAAACACCAATAATAATTTGGGTAATCCATCCCACCATCAACATGTGCCAAAAGAGCGGCATGATTGCCGGCATTGCTGCTATATCGATTTCTATGACCAAAGCTGCAATTAGAGATAGGACAAAAAAGACCATTCCTGCTTTTATGAAGGTTCGGCTAACAAGTGGCATCAGATCTCGAAATCTTTGGGTTCATTACGGTTGCATTTCTTGCAATTCAGTTGGTGACCCAGGTGTTCATCGCGGCCCTTTTTAGCAGTTACCCACGGACGCAGCATCCATGGCGGGTTGTGCCGCACATGCTGGGTGTGACCGCATTCCAGTTCGGCCACCCAATCATCATGCTCATCCTTGTGATAGCCTGTAATTCTCCGTTCCACCTTACTGTTCGTCCTGTATAGCTTTACCTACAATTGCTTCTAAATCCAATGATTGCATAGCGCCAATGGCCGATTCTATGGCCCCTTCGGTACACAGCCCACTCATGGATGCATTATAGAATCCTTCCTTAGCCACCCGAATACAGGCATTTTGAACGGTTTTAGCAATAGCAAGTTGTTTAGAATTCGATCGCATATCTTAACCTGTTCATTGGAATTTTTAATTGTTTTCAAACTTTCCCTCCATTTCCAAACGAACAGAAAAAGAGGCGGCAATTTTGCCTGCCATTTCTTTGGCATATTGGGCTTTTTCTCCATGATAGTGTGCATCCACAGTTTTTTCAAACAGGTGCAACCACTGGCTAAAATCATCTTTCTCAATGGGCAGCGGAAGGTGTTGCCGGAAAGGGCGGCCTTTGTAGCGAGAGGTCTGGAACAGCAATTTTGACCAAAAATCAACCATGTTGGGTAAGTGCATGTCCCAATCTACATCGGCATAATCATTGAAGATATAGCCCAGACGCTCATCTTTCTGCACCCTATCATAAAAAGCATGAACCAGCTTCTTAATATCACTATCATTTCTAATATCGTGCATTAGTTGCGCTGCCCGCTTAAATTTGCCTTATTATTAAGTTTTCGTTTCAATTCCAGGGACCATTCATTGTAGCGATGATGTTTTTGTATCTTCATCGCCAATAGGTTACATAACGTTTTCTACGTTACTTTTTTTATCGGTAAACAAGATTGTTAGTAAAAGTACCGCGTCCTTTTTCACTCTTAACGCATGCTTAACTTCTTTCTCTAATGCTAACCAGTCATTTTCTTTAAGGGTTTGTGTAACTCCGTTAAATTCAAGCTCTACCTCTCCTGTTAAACAATGTATTGTCAACTCTCCCTCTACCTTGTGCCCGGCTATCTGTTTGCCTTTGGAAAGCACCATACGAATGACCTCCATATCCTCCGAGCGTATCAAAGCATGGGTGGCTTCGGGGTCCAGATCAGACCTTAATTTTTTAAGATTAACAGTCTCACCAAATTTTATATGTCCTTTGTTCATATTATGCTGCCATTTTAATTAGACCCATTCGAAATCTCCTTTCGCAGTTATGCGTAGATTCCCTTCTTTTCCTTTCTTTGCCATATCCAGCAAGTTATTGGTCTCCAGCATTTCCCTGATGTCCCCCCGTGTAGCAGCCCAGATATTATGCAACGGACACGGCTTTTCCCTTCCACACCCCGGTAATCCCAATACACATTCCTGGAAAAGATCATCACCATCAATTGCCACAACAACATCTAATAAGGTGATCTCATCCCCTGGTTTAGATAAGCGAACCCCTCCGTTCGGCCCCTTCAGTGATTTTAAGAGGTCGACGGCCGTAAGCTGCTGTAAAATTTTTGTGAGGAAATGGAAAGAGATATCAAGCTGTTTACTCAGCTCTTTAATGGACACATATTCGCTATTTTGATTTGAAGCTAAAAATAGCGATGCTCGTAGTCCATATACACACGATTTTGAAAGGAGCATAACCGGGATATTTAATATTTAAGACAAGTATGTCTTAAATATACTTTTTTCTGTAGTTAAATCAAAGAAAAATTAACCTGCAAATCTATAGCAAAAAATTTATTCTGCCTATTCCTGCCCTCTTTTCTTACCAAATATTTTTGTATGTTTAGCTTCTTACATTTACCAAGAAAAAAGGTTACTACATTGGATCAACGCAACTTTTATATTGAAACATATGGCTGTCAGATGAACGTATCTGACACCGAAATCGTCAACTCCATCCTGATGGAGCAGGGCATGCAGCCGGTACAGGAACCGGAGCAGTCAGATATCATCTTTATCAACACGTGCTCCATACGTGAAAATGCCGAAACGCGCGTTTGGAATCGCCTGAAGGAATTTAGATCGCTGAAAAAAGAGAAAGATGGTAATCTGACGGTCGGCGTGTTAGGCTGTATGGCCGAGCGTATCCGTGAAACCATCATGGAGAAAGAAGAGTTTGTTGATCTGGTTGTGGGTCCCGATGCCTATCGCGATCTGCCCAAGTTGCTTGCCGAGGTCAATGACGGGCGTAAAGCTGTCAATGTACTTCTCTCTCAGGAAGAGACCTACGCCGATGTAAAACCCGTACGCACTAATGATAATGGCGTGAATGCTTTTGTTACCATTATGCGGGGCTGCGACAACATGTGTGCTTTCTGTGTGGTTCCCTTTACCCGTGGACGCGAACGCAGCCGCCCGATGGAGAGCATTCTGGATGAACTGGGTCGGCTCAGTGACCAAGGCTATAAAGAAGTGACGCTGCTGGGACAAAATGTAAATTCCTATCTGGACAAAGACAATGACTTCACCACACTAATGTACGAAGCCAGCCAGATTGACCCGGAGATGCGCATCCGGTTTTCATCCCCACATCCAAAAGATTTTCCCGAAGAGTTGCTGCACGTAATTGCCGAACAGCCCAACCTATGTAATTACATTCACATTCCGGCCCAGTCGGGGAACAACGATGTGCTGGAACGGATGCGGCGGCCATACACACGTGAGCAATATTTTGATTTGGTGGACCGTATGCGGGAAATCATCCCGGGCGTTACGCTTTCTACTGATATTATTACGGGCTTCTGCGGCGAAACCGAAGAAGAGCACGAAGATACTATGTCGCTGATGGCGAAAGTTCGCTACGACCTGGCCTATATGTTTGCCTATTCTGAGCGGGGTCGAACACTTGCTCAACGTAAATACGAAGACGATGTGCCCGAAGAAGTTAAAAAGCGTCGCCTCAGTGAAATTATAGAACAACAAATGAATATTCAAGAAGAGCTTAACCAACAAGAAATCGGAAGGCGCCATCTCGTTCTCATCGAGGGAACCAGCAAGCGGTCCGACGAGCAACTATGCGGCCGCACCGATACCAACAAAATGGTGGTCTTCGACCGGCATGATTTGAAAAAAGGAGACTATGCTGAAGTCCGCATCACCGATTGCACCTCTGCTACCCTTATGGGTGATGTCATCGGTAAGAGCAGTATTGCCGGATTTTCTAAAAAAGCAGAAGCCGTTCCGGCTTAAACTAATCGCCTTTATCTAAGTTTTCGAAGTCGTTGGAAGACTCAAAAATTATCCGAGCTGGCTTTTGTACAAGCTCTTTTAAAGGGCTTTGAAATACTATCCCGCCAGACAGAGATCTTTTCTATATATTTATAGCTCTATCAGCAGAGCAGATAGACTCTCCATTCCCACCCCCGGAACGTTTTGCTTTATTCTTGCTTTAATGTAACAGAGCTTATAAAAAACCTTCATCAATGAACTCATCTTTTAACACTATCCTGGATTCACTGCCGGGAATAGAAAATAAAGCTAAAGAGCTTAAAGAAATTCTTTTGGCCAATCTGGCCATGATCGGTGAAATTCCTGCCCCAACATTCAAAGAAGAAGAACGTATAGAGTTTCTTATCAATCGATTTAAAGAATCTGGCATACAACGTCACTCCATCGATCAAGTTGGAAATGGGGTGGGTATTGTTAAAGGTGAAAATACCGATAAAAATATCTTATTAGTAGCCCACACCGATACTGTATTTGATGAAAGTGTGGATCATACCATTCAAATACAACCCAGGAAAGCAATTGGACCCGGTGTGGCAGACAATAGCTTGGGGCTTGCCGTATTGGCCACACTTCCTGTTTTCCTGGAGCAACTGGATATTACGTTAGAAAATAATTTGATACTTATGGCTGCAACCCGCAGCCTGGGCCGGGGCAATTTAGAAGGACTCCGTTTTTTCTTGTCAAATTTTGACGAACCGATAAAAGCAGGTATTGGGCTTGAGGGTGTAGAATTGGGACGGTTAAGCCATACATCTATTGGAATGCGTCGCGGAGAAGTTATATGCCGTATTCCCGAACAGTATGACTGGTCTCGCTTCGGTGATGCCAGTGCCATCCTTACCATCAATGACGTTATTAACAGGATAAATGAGATACAACTCCCACAACGTCCGAGAACAAGTATCATCCTGGGATCTATTAAAGGCGGGAGCTCTTTTACCACGGCTCGGGAAGCTGTACTACGGTTTGAAATCCGGTCGGAATCATCCGGAATGGTCGAAGATATCCACCAGCAGATAGAAGAAATCATTAATGAAATTTCTTCGCGCAGCGGCGAGTCTATCGAGCTTGATATTTTTGCTCAACGGGAGCCGGGCGGGGTTCCTTTTTCTCATCCCATTGTGCAGAAAACACGCAGGATTATGAATCAGCTTTCCATTGAGCCACGGCCCGGCCCAAGCACATCGGAATTATCGGCATTTATCGACCGTAATATTCCGGCCATTACCCTGGGCATTACACACGGAAGTAATGTAAGAGAAAAAGACGAAGCCATTGACATTAATCCCATTTACAAAGGAATCGCACAGGTTATCGGCACATTGCAAACAGTTGACGGAGGTTATTGTGAAAAAGATTAAAAACTGGATTGACGACAACACCTATCATCATTCCCAGTTTTGGGATTTAAAGAAAATGGTTGAAGATAAAGAGAGCCAAAACCTGACCATTTCGCTATGCCTCCCTACCCTAAACGAAGAAAAGACAATTGGCAAAGAGGTGGTCCTGTTAAAATCTGAGTTGGTCGATCGCTATCCCCTGCTTGATGAAATTGCCGTTATCGACTCCGGCTCGGATGACAATACGCTTGAAGTTGCACAGAATTTCGGAGCCGACGTGTATCTCGCGGATGATATTCTACCCGATTTAGAGCCCAAAAAAGGAAAAGGAGAAAATCTATGGAAAGCCATCTACCAGCTTGAGGGCGATATCATTGTATATGTTGATGCTGACATCAGTAATATTCATCCGCGGTTTGTGTATGGATTGGTGGCTCCGCTAATTTATCGGAAAGAGGTGCAATATGTTAAAGCGTTTTATGATCGCCCCCTGGCTATTTCGGGCGAAAAACGTGCTTCGGGCGGCGGAAGAGTTACTGAAATTCTTATCCGGCCCTTGTTCTCTCTTTTCTTCCCGGATTTGACCGGTATCATTCAACCGTTGTCTGGTGAATATGCTGTCCGCCGCAACGTACTTGAACAGATCCATTTTCCCATAGGATATGGCGTAGAAACGTCTCACTTAATTGATGTATACACCAAATTTGGCCTTCACGCTTTTGCACAAACGGATCTGGATCAGCGAGTGCACGAAAATAAATCAACCCGGGCATTGGGTAAAATGTCATTTGGCATATTGCAAACATTTCTTAAACGTGCCAAAGCGCTGGATATCATCAGCGACATGAAAGATTATGAGACCATTCTGCGCCAAACACAAGCCATTGATAAACGGTATGAACAGAAAGAGTTGCAAATTGTGGAAGAAGAGCGTCCGCCTATGATTGAAATAGAAGCATACAGGGAAAAATTTAACCGCACCTTATCCTGACCTATGCAGAAAACGGAACTGCTGGAACGTATTAAATCGCTCACCTCTCCTGTTTATCCAAATAAATTTGGGCATAAAACTAACCTGAAAAAGCTGGAAGGTATCAACTGTGTGGCATTTGATTTTTACGGGACCATGTTTATTTCCGGCATCGGGGACATCAGCGTGGATGAAGAACAGAAACAGGGATATCAGGAAATTATAAATGAATCACTTCAGAGTACGGGATTCTCAATCACAAAATCTTCGACCGGTAAAGCCGGACTTGAGCAGTTTAAATTGACCATTGATCGTCATATTCAACGTAAAAAAGAAGAAGGCATCGACTACCCCGAACCGGATATTATTGCTGTATGGAGTGAAGTGTTAGCTGCCTTGTTACAGCAAAATTTTATTGAAGGACCGATAAAGAAAGAGCATGCTATCCGGTTTGCCATTGAATTTGAATTCAGAGCAAATGACATCTGGCCGGTTCCTCAATTAGATGATGTGCTGCAGCAACTGCTAAATCGCAATTTAAAATTAGGCATTTTATCTAATTCCCAGTTTTATACCCCTCTTGCTTTTGAGGCCTTAATTGGACAATCGACAGACGATTATGGTTTTGATCCTGACCTGCAAAAATGGTCGTATCGATGTGGCATCAAAAAGCCTTCGCTTTATTTCTATCGCCAGTTCACAAGTGAGTTATCTGATAAAGAGATCAAACCGCAAGAAGTGTTATATGTGGGAAATGACCTTTTTAAGGATATTATCCCTGCCCGGAAACTACAGATGAAAACCGCTCTTTATGTGGGCGACCGCCGCTCACTTCGGCATGAGGAGCGTGATCTTAAAAATGGCGGCTATCAACCCGACATTATTATCGACGACTTACAGCAAATCATCGATTGTTTAGATCGATAGCCATACGGTCTGGAAGGCAGAAAGGATCAATGAATCATCCCGCAGCGTATATTCTTCACTCAAAATATCTTTTATTCCTTCATCCGATACATCAACTTCAGGTATTTTCTCTTTATTTACCTTTATCTCTTCACTGGTCACATTGCTGATGATCAAAAGTTTTTCACTCTCATCGGGTGAGGTACGCACAAATGCAAATAACCGATTATCAATAGTGATTACCTTCTGTTTGCCCGAGGGGTGAAACGCAGGATGTGCCTTTCGTTTTTGAAGCAATTGTTTATATCGCTTAAAAATTTGGTGGTTAATCCGATCCGGATTTTCAACTAAATCAGCTATTTGATTCCATTCCATCCTCCTGCGATTGATATCGCGTTTGTGACCGCTTTGTAATACCCCGGACAGATTATTTTTTGTAGCCATAAAATTATGGAAATAAATACCAGGCACTCCCTGCAGGCTCATAGCAATAATCTGTGAACACATATAGCGTTTCTTCTGCAGGTTGCTGCGCGGTTGACCGGGTTCTTCAAATGCATCAAAGTAGGTGATATTAAGCTCGTAGGGCGTTTGTCCGCCATCGGAATCTGATTTGTAGGAAACGAATCCGCCGCGATCTTTCATGCTTTCCACCAGATCATCAAATTCTTCGTCGGGAACCAGCCCTTCTAACGGACGAACTCCGATGCCATCGTGTGAAGCGGTGAAATTAAAGAAGGTACACCCTTCCGGAACATCTTTAAGTGCTGCTGCCCATTCGGTAAGATACACAGCATTTTCAGTAAGGATAGCGTGCAGCAACAGGGGCGGTAAGCTGAATTGATAAACCATCTGCGCTTCATCCCCATCACCAAAGTAGCTTATATTTTCTTCAAATGGCACATTGGTTTCCGTGATCAGTGTAATATCAGGATCGATACAGTCGGCAATATCTCTGAAAAGCTTGACGATCTGGTGCGTCCCTTCAAGATGGATAGAGGAGGTTCCAATCTCTTTCCAAATATATGCAATGGCATCAAGCCGGATCACCCGAATTCCCCTGGAAATATAAAAAAGAAAGATGTCAATAAATTCGAAGAGCACCTCTGGATTTCTAAAATCCAGATCAATCTGATCATCACTAAAAGTTGTCCAAACATGCCGAAGCCCCCGGGGTGTTTGCACAGACGTAATTAACGGTGAGCTGCGGGGACGGGTAACCTCAGAAAGGTCTTCTGCAGTATCCACTTCAATAAAATAATCCTGTCCGGGTGATTCTCCTTTTTCATAGTTTTCAAACCACTTGCTGTACCGCGACGTATGATTGATAACCAGATCAGCCATCAATTTATAGTCGCCGGCAAGGCGCTCGATATCATCCCAGGTGCCCAATCCTTCTCGCACTTTTTTATAATCGATAACTGAAAATCCGGCATCAGATGAGCTTGGGAAAAAAGGTAAAATATGAACCGTAGATATCACATCTTGCAAATAGCAATTTAAAAATGACTCAAGTAATCGCAATCCCGGCTCTCCCGATCCGTTTTCTTTCTTAATGACATCACCATAGGTGATTAAAATTGCATCTGTTTGATCCCAATGCTGGCCCTTATTTCTCCTTTCCTGTATTTCAAACCCATACTTATCTAAAAGTTTTTTGAGTTGTTTTAAATAACTTGAAACTTCTTCTTCATCGTATAGAAAGGCGAATCGGGATTGAATTCGTTTTTTTACGCTCATGTAAAATGGTCTATATCCTATCCAGTTCTTTTATGAAATACCTAAAATTAAAAAAATAGCACGCTAATAAAAGCAATTGCTTACCTGTCGGAGAAGCTTATAAGTAAAATAAGCTATCATCAGGCTCAATAAAATATCAGCAAACGGTTATTGCAAAAATTTCAAACAATAAAAAAAGGCCTGCAAATTAATGCAGGCCTTTTTTGCAACACTCATATTATTTTTGAGAGGTACTCCTCTAATAAGATTATTGGTTTACCTCAATCGTTCCAACGTTACTGGTTTCACCTACCGTAACTGTTACATCAGGTACATGTTTGTCTGCGTAGGTAGTATCACGTGGATTTACAGCCAACGTGTACGTTCCCGCTTCGAGACCAATAATTTTAAAATCACCACTGGTAGTATCTGCAACAGTAGAGCCAAGTGTATCGGAACCGGCAATGGCATATACAACCGGTTTAGCCTCAACCGGACTTACCGTACCCGCAATGTTACCCGTAATGGCCTCATTGGTGGCTTTAATGACTGGTTTCAGCAGATACATTCCACTTTGGCCGGCTTTCACTACCGAACGGCTTGCATCAAAGTCAAGCAACAAGACATACGTAATATCAGGCTCAATTTCCGCATCTACATTAAGCTTGATACCCGTTTGAGGTCCACTGGGAACTTTTAAGTCATATACATTATCTCCTACCACAACGGAATGACCATCTTGACTTAAAATAAGTCGAATTTGCTTATAAATACCAGGCTCCAGCTCTTCTTCACCCAGTACTTCAAAAGCCCCATTTGTCAGTTCAAGCAGATCATAAGATTGTTGCGGCTCGCTGATTACCTCCCAGCCGCCTTCCGTGCCTTCTTCATTTACTTCTACTCGCTCAATGAAGACGTTTACTTCATCAGCACTGTCAATAGGCGCATCATACATACGTATTTCCATTGTTCCAGTACCACTTTCAGTACCTGTCGAGCCGTCGTCACAACCAATTACAATTATTGAAAAAACTAAAAGCAGCGTAGTCCACGATGATATTTTTTGTAGCAACATGATATTTATGTTTGTTTTAGTGTCTATTAATAGAATTAGAATTACATATACCTGCAAGTGAGACGACTAAAAACAAAAAGGGTTACAAGATTATTTTAAATGTAAGTTTGAAAGAAAAGAATGACAGGCTGTTTCCCCTGCGGTCTTGTTCCTTGGGGATCAGCCCCCTAAGAGCAGAGAACCAATATTTTTCCGAGATGGGCTGTTCCAGAGCAATCAGATATACCTATTTGAATTTCCTTACGTTATATCCACGTTATCTTAAGATAGCTCCATTTACTCATCCTCCATTACCCTGACCACCCCCATTATTCCCGTGACCGCGTTTGCCTCTGTTCTCCAGTCCCGGAGGCGTACCTCCCGGAGGTCCTCCGCCAATATTTCCCTCAAACAGGTTTTGTAAAATTTGCTTTGCCGGAATACCAGCATCCAGTTGGCGTGATACTCCTTCGATAACAGCACCCGCCGGTAATTGGCCGCGCTGCCGGGCCGCTTTCATTGCCATAGGAAGTCTCTGCAATTCAGAAGTTTCAAAACCAGCCTTTAGAGAACGAATTACAAAATCTTTCGTAGTCTCGGGCTGTTCGGATGCCATTCCCAAATCAGACATCACTCCTACCGCAGCAATTACACCTGATGGTTCCGTCTTCGAAAGTACGGCTTCGGTTGAAATCTCGTCCATCAGGTTTCCATATATTCCAGGGGGCACATTATCCATCATACCACGGGAAACAGCCTTAATTAATTCATTCCTGAACAATTCCTCAGCCATCCCTCTCCTTGAAGAACGGATCATTTTTTGTACTTCCGCTTTTTTTATCCACGGATCAACCACCGGGCCCGCTCGCTGTGTAGCAGACTGCATGTTTTGCAACACAGGAATCATTTTCTGGCCCGGAACGCCCTTAGAAAGACCTTCCAGTGCTTTTTGCAATATCATCTCTGATGGGAGATTTTTTTCGGCTAACACCACTGCAGGCTCAATAATCTGGATTAGTTCCTTATCTGTTATACCGCGGCTTTCTGCTCTTTTCTGAAGTTCTTGCAATGCTGTCTGCTCAACACCCTGAGCCCGTGCCCTGCTGATAAGCTCTGCAAGATTCTGGTTTTGGGCGAGCAACTCTAAGGGAAATACTAAAACTGCTATTACCAGTGTATACCTGATTATATTTAATAATATGTTGATTAATTGTTTCATAACAGTCTATTCTCTTTTTTTAGTTACTTTACCAAAAGCATCGCATTTTCTCCGCCAAATCCATCATCAACGGTATATATATCATTCGAAAAAGGAAGCCACTCTTCGGTAGTCCCTTCAACGTGCAGAATTTTGTATTCATAAGCCCCCACCGAAACCGCAACTTCACCGGTATAAGTATTTTTTGATTGTTGCCTCAGTGGAATACCTGTCCTATCCCAGTTATTGAAATCACCTACCAAATACAAACGCCCCCCGCCTGAATATTTTACCCGAAGGACCATCCTCTGCTTGGTTCGCTTATTCCATTCGGGGGTAATAACGCCTCCTTTTCGGGATCCGGTTTTTAGATGAAAAGAAAACCGTATTCCTGCAGAAACTTTGTAATCATGGGTGCTTTCCGCCGCAGTTGAAATAGTTCGTTGCAGACCCTCTACAGAAGAAAATAATGATAGCGATCTGTTTATGGGGTAGCGGCCTGTTATACCCAATCGAAAAATCTGGTCGTTGCCCTGCAATGTCTCATCTCTTGTCGGCGGTCCTCCGGGGGGCGAACCCGAGCCTCCTCCATCAGAGTTGATAAATTGAAATTGATACTGTTCGAAACCTAATCGGAGTGTTATTTTTGTTCCGTTCAAAAACAAGTATCCTACGGAAAAAAGCGAACGAATCTGCTCCCGTGGAGTTGTAATTTTATCCAACGCACCATAGGCTGCAGCTTTTATTTGCCAGTGGTAACCGGGCCAAGTCTCAAATTCTACGCCATACACGCCCGATCGCCGACGGATATTGGTCGTATCTGAAAGATTTTGAAACGACTGAATAGACGTTCCTGCTTTCACACGCAGTGATGTAAAGGGCGATACAAACCAGGTAATATATGGCTGGGCCCAGGCCGTACCACTGCTATGTAAACCGGTAAAATAGCTACCACCTGCCTCCATGCCTGCCGTAAAAGAAGAAGTAACCCTGCGCCGGTAATTCAACAATCCAAGCCCACCTCTCCACACGGTGTTATCGTTAAAAAAGGGCTCGGCCACCAATCCTCCGGTAATCTCCAGGGCATTATCATTCTGGTTCCAGAAACCCTGTCCAAAAACAGAAACAAGACCATATCCAGATTGCATAGTGGGATCCCAAACTGAAAAAAAGGGATTTAAATAGGTATTGCTGCTATATCCTATACGAGAGTCGAGCGAAACCGCCGTTTGCCAGTTTTGTGCATGCATCATACCCGGGCTTAGCATTAAAAATAAAAACAGAATTTTTGAATACGTTCTCATAAAAAGATAACAGCATTTTTATTTCCGAAACCATCATCTTGCTGAACAGTTGCCAGCGGATCGGTAACCCATTGCTCCCCATTTTTTACAAACATATAACGATGCTCACCACGCTTCATGGGGATGAGGCCAGTCCATACCTGCTCCCCGTTTACATTTTTCCTGGTTAATTGGGCGGGTTCCCAGTTATTAAAATCACCGGCTATTGCTATGGATTGAGCCTTATTATCGATATAGACGAAACGTGTCCATACCTGTTCTCCATTATCAGAAACACGTTCAACAGAAGCACCCGCTGTTGCTGAAAATTGATTCGGGGGTTGCCAGGAAGCATAAAATGGCAAAGCAGAAATAGCCAAGAAAACCAACAAGAGACATAAAGCATAAGCGGGACGAAAACGAATCTGCTTTGGTATCCAAAGCGACCGTAAAATTCTTCTCAGTGTTTCCAAAGGAGATACCGTCTGTTCTTCATTTTGGTTTAACCCAATGGCATTCATTACCCCATCACTAAATCCAGCTGGTACTTCAAAAGAGTCTTCATCACTGAAGCTTGTCTGAAGTTGTCGCTCAAAGTGCAGCATAGACCGCATCTCGGGATTATCAGCAATCATATGCAACGCTTGCTGTTCTTGCGCATCACTTAGTTCCCCGTCAAGATATTGCCTCAACAATTTTTCGTTTTTTTCATCCATGAGATTCAACTGTTTTGTTCAATAAAATGTTTTAATGCCTTGCGTGCTCGGTGTACACGCACTTTCAAAGCGCTCACCGAGGCATCCAACCGCTCCGACATCACCTTATAGGTCATCCCGTCGCGGTATTTCATTAAAAAGACTTTAGCATAGTCTTCATTAATATGGTTCAGTGCTTCTTTAATCAAAAAACTCCACTCGTCGGCCTGGATGTCATGGTCTGTAGATTCACTTTTCGGCATCTGCTGCTCCAACTCATAGGAGTCCATTTCACTAAACCTTTTATTTTGGCGCCTTATATTTTTAACATAATCACGGCAGTGGTTTTTAGCTATCATAAAAAGCCAGGTAGAAAATTTTGAGCGCGTATCAAATGATTCGAGCTTTTCAAAGGTTTTTACAAAAACCTGCTGTGCAAGCTCTTCCACATCGTCTTCATCATCAACAAAACGGCGGATAATATGAAATACCATGGGAGAATAGCGCTCTACCAACACTTTATACCGATGACGTTCCCCACTCACAATCTTGCCAATAAGTTCTTTTTCACTCGGAATTATATCCGCCATCTTTTATTAGCTTGAGTATTAATCTAAAAAGACATAATAATAACTTTTATTTATGATACCTTTCAATTAATACCATTAATTTGACGAACAAATTCATGATTGGTTACTGAAAAAATCGGTTTATTCTAAATTGCTCTCTTCACCTACCGGTATAATATCAAAAATAGCTACACTATTACATTCGTTACACATTTGGGTTATGTATCAATCTGTTGATTTGTTAAATTTAAGATTACTTTATTGTACCTGAATAATTACTTAATTAATCATTAACGCTACTCCCTTTATGGATCGCGAAGCATTCCAGGAACGATTTGGACTTATCGGTGAATCGGTTGCCTTAAAACAGGTTGTTGACAAAATAATGCAGGTTGCCAGTACCGATATAACGATCTTACTGCAAGGTGAAAGCGGCGTAGGAAAAGATATAACCGCCCGGGCTATTCACGACATCAGCCAGCGCAAGCATAACAACTTAGTGATTGTTAACTGTGGCGCCATTCCAGAGGGTATCATTGAAAGCGAGTTGTTTGGCCACGAAAAAGGCTCCTTTACAGGCGCTCATGAAGCCCGCCAAGGCTACTTCGAAAAAGCCAATGGAGGCACCATTTTTCTTGATGAAATCGGTGATACGCCTAAAAATGTGCAGGTAAAACTGCTTCGCGTTTTGGAATCAGGAGAGTACTTCCGCGTTGGCTCAAGCAAAGTAAAAACCACCGATGTACGTGTAATTGCCGCCACGAATAAAGATCTCTGGCAGCATGTACAGGACGGCGACTTCCGAGAAGATCTCTACTATCGTCTCGATACGGTAAAAGTAAAGCTTCCTCCTCTCCGGGAACGCCCGGAAGACGTCATGCCGATCTTTCGAAAGTTCGTTACCGAATTTTCGGCCAAGTATGATTCTGTTTTTAAAGGGTTTTCAGATGACGCCAAAGAATTACTGGCTTCGTACCGATGGCCGGGTAATGTTCGTGAATTACGAAATGTGGCGGAGCAGTTGGTCGTGTTAGAAAAATCACAATTTATCGACACCAATACGCTGCAAAAATATCTGAAGGGACGCCAGCATACCGGATCGGCCGACAATCTGCCGGTACTGTTTGACCAAAAGAAAGAACAGTCAACCGGAAGCTCATTCGGAGAGAGCGACCAACAGCTTATTTATAAAGCACTGGTGGAACTACGCAGCGACATCGGTGATATGAAAAAGATGCTTGGCACGTTTCTCTATTCTGCATTTTCGGGCGGTAATATGAAGGCTCTGCCCAAGAACATTCAGGATGAAGTTCAGAATAATGATATTGAAGATTTTGACATGGACATTGGTAATACATCGGATGAGCCATCTGAACACTCACCCTATGCTGCGGCTGATATTGAAGAGGAAAACGCTGAAGTGAGTGAGTTTCAGGAATTTTTTAACGGCAATAGAATACCTTCAATCGAAGATACCGAGCAGTTTTTGATTGAACAATCGCTCAAAAAATTCGACGGGAACAGACGAAAAGCATCCGAAGCGCTCGGCATTAGCGAGCGTACCCTTTACCGCAAGTTAGATCAATATGGATTACAATAATAGCTCTGAAATTTTAACCGGCTATCGACAGCAGCGAATGACGTTTGTTCTGGCGCTTCTGTTCTCGTTATTTATGTTCAGCGGCTGCCTTCGGTATAGCTTTTCGGGAGCCTCTATTCCCGAAGGTGTAAATTCTATTTATATTCCCTTTTTTGCGAATCAGTCATCGGCCGGTGTGTCTGATTTAAGCGACCGGCTGAATGCAGCGCTCATCAATCGTTTTATCAATCAAAGCAGGCTACAGCTGGCAAATAACCGGGGCAGTGCCGATGCCGTTCTCGAAGGAACCATCGTATCCTACAATAATGCCCCGTTCAGCGTTACGGGTGATGAGCAAGCCAATCAAAATGAAGTTGAAATTGCCGTACGAGGTACCTTTACGTTTACTAAGAATCAAAAATCTGAATGGAATAAAACGTTTAGCGGGCGTTCAACGTACGATCCCAATGAAAATCCTATTGAGGGTGAAAGTGTGGCTGCTCAGGAAGCGCTGGAGCAAATTGCCAATAACATGTTTAATGATGCTGTAAGTGACTGGTGATGTATGATTTTACTTATTATCGAATTTAACTACTTCAGTGCCTAATTTTTATGGCTGAACTTCCCTTTGACATACCCGCTTCCCTCGCCTCATATCTTGAGCAGTATGATTCAGCACCGGAGAAGACGACCAATAGACTGGAAAAGCAGCTTCAAAAACGTGGCGCGGATGCTGTTGGACATTTGGTCCTGGCTTGGTTTTACCATCAACAAGAGAAACATCAGCAAGCAGTGGACGCGGCCCTGAAAGCCAAACTGTTTGCTCCCGGCAGTCCGTTTTTTGAACGGCTTCACTATTTCTTTTCTCATCCCCAGCTATTTAATGCCTGGTGCAATCATAAAGATTCGGCCGGTAGTACAACAAACGCTTACGACTTTTCCCAAACCGGTCCCATTTTGGACCTGGACCAACTGATAAAAAAACTTTCAAAAGTTGAATCAACCCGTATAAAATTCAACCCCGATGCCCCTTCGGGCGACAGTAGTCCTGCATCAGATGAGAGCGATAATATCGATGATATTGTTTCTGAAACACTGGCAAATATTCACGAGCAGCAAGGCAAGATCGATGAGGCTATTAATGTATATCAACGGTTAAAAGTTAATAATAAGGAGAAAAAAACGTTTTATAATAAACAGATTAAACGCCTTAAGAAGATACAGGACCAACAAGAAAAAGATAATTCCTGATTGTTATCCTCGTACGAAAGGATTGGCTTTTTTCTCATGCCCAATGGTTGTTTTAGGACCGTGACCCGGATAAACGGTAGTTCCATCCGGTAAGCGGTACAGCTTTTCCCGGATTGATTTTTTCAGCACTTCCATACTTCCTTTGTATAAATCCGTTCGGCCTATACCCTCCCGGAAAAGCGCATCGCCGGCGATAAGGATCTCGCTTTCTCGATGATAGAGGGAAATATGGTCAGGCGCGTGACCCGGTGTATATAAATTATCGAACGTGAACGAGCCTATCGTCCAGTTTTCTGTCGCGGGTAAGGGCTCGGGATCAAAATTGAAGTCAGCGGCCTGAAAACCAAACATTTGCGCCTGAGATGCAAAATTATTCCATAAATAGCGATCCGTATCATTCAGATACACCGGTACATCATATTGATCCAATGCTTTTTGAAGTCCCAAAACATGATCGACATGTGCATGCGTAAGGATTATTGCCTTTAAAGAGGCCGGGGATTCTTCAAATTTCTGCTGAAAAGCATTGAGTTCCGCGGGTTCATTAAATCCGGGATCAACAAGCAAGGCATCCGCTCCGTTAATGAGCAGGTAGGTGTTTTCAGCAAACGGACCGACGGTAAACGAATGGAGTTCCATAAAATATTCCTTCTAAAAAAAATTGCCAAGTCAAAAACTTGGCAATTATCAAAAAACTAAAACTTGAGATACAACCGTTTAGTTGTCTTTTCCGTAACGCTTATTAAAGCGATCGATACGGTCGGCCTTTTTCTGCAATTTCATATTATCAGTGTAGAATGGGTGGTTCTTTGAATCCACCTCGCTTTTGTACACACCGTTGCTCGGATCCATGGTGCTGCGCGTGGTAAATTCGGTGCCGTCGCTCAATACAACGGTTATTTCTTTATATTCAGGATGAATTCCTTCTTTCATTTCGCTAATTCTTTATTTTGGGCTTTATTCAGACGCCTAATATACGGCTATATCCATTTCTTTCCAATTGAATTACCCTTCAAAATCATCGAAATCGTCAAGCCCGCCAACCGACCCCAGCATACTGCCGAGCATATCGGTATAGGAACGCGCATTTTCCACATCTTCCTTGCCCAGCATGGAGTGCTGATGAAGCGCTTCAATAACTATATCCATCAGCACCAGTTTCTCCTGTTCTGAGGAAGCATTCCCGTATTCCCCGACAAGCTTTTCCAGCCCATTTACCTTGCTTAATGCACGTGCGTACTCGGCATTGCTCATTTTGTCGGTGAGCTCCAGCTCATTACCGGATGCAAACCAGTCGAGTAACGGCTGGTACTTATTCTCATCTTCTTGTTTTTTCTGTTGCTGTGGATCAGGAAAATGCTCAATAAATCGTTTCTTAATTGCTTTGCCAATAATGTGTTTCGCAACGTTAAGCGCCCCCTCCTGCTCACCTTCATATACCAGCTCAAGTTTGCCTGTGAGAGCCGGAACCACATGAAAAATATCGGTGATGCGGGCCGTCGTTTCTGATTCACCGTTAATGATTGCACGCCGCTCGGCCGATGAAATAAGTTGCTCCATGGCCGTGATGGTGAGCCGCGCTGAAACCCCGCTTTTCTGATCGATATATTCTGAATTACGCGCTTCAAAAGCCGCATGTTCAATAATCTCTTTGATGGCATCAGGTACAACTACTTTCACCACGCCATTGCGCGACGACCACGCTTCCTGCTCGGTTATCCGCATACCAATACTGATGTCTTTTGGATAATGCGTCATTATCTGTGAATCGATACGGTCTTTGAGCGGAGTGATAATATTTCCCCGATTGGTATAATCTTCAGGATTAGCAGAAAATATCATGGCTACATCCAACGGTATGCGCACATCAAACCCGCGAATCTGGATATCACGCTCCTGCATTATATTAAGCAGCGCAACCTGTATACGGGGTTGTAAATCGGGCAGCTCATTGATCGCAAAAATTCCGCGATTGGTCCGGGGAACAAGTCCAAAATTAATAACATTTTCATCGGCCAGTGTCCTTTTTTGCGTTGCCGCTTTAATCGGATCAAGGTCACCAATCAAATCAGCAACCGTTGTATCGGGCGTCGCCAGTTTTTCACCGTAGCGCTCGCTTCTGTGCTTCCAGATAACAGGTGTATCATCGCCTTTCTCATCAACCAGATCGCGTGCATATTTCGATACCGGGTTGTAGGGATCATCATTAATTTCAGATCCCTCAATTACCGGCATATATTCATCCAGAAAGTTGACCATCAGGCGCAGCATGCGTGTTTTAGCCTGTCCGCGCAGTCCCAGCAGAATGACATCATGCCTGGCAAGCAGCGCATGCTGTAACTGTGGAATTACGGAGTGCTCGTATCCCAAAATATCCGGGAATAACGGCTCGTCATTTTGGAGTTTTTGAATCAGATTTTTCCGCATCTCTTCTTTCACGGATACCGATTGCCAATCGCTTTCTTTAAGCTGACCAATAGTCTTGATATCACTCCGGGAATTGCTCATAAAAGGTAAAATGGATTTGAAAATAGTTCTTTTAAGCTTTGCTCATCTATTAAACCGAACAGAACTCATTTTCATTTCATTGCCTAAAAGAAATACTACCGAAGCGCTTTCATCAATGCCTGGGCTTTTAACCAGGTTTCATCCCATTCATTTTCGGGATCAGAATCGCTGGTGATGGCGCCTCCCACAGCATAACAAAGCAGGTTATTTTTGATCACGGCGGTTCGGATTACCACATTAAAATCGAAGTCGCCCCCGGGCGAAAAATAGCCAATGGCACCTGAATAAATGCCTCTGCGGTAATTCTCCAATGTTTCAATCGATTGCATGGCACTAATTTTGGGGGCGCCGGTCATCGATCCCATCGGGTAGCATGCTTTAATGATTTCCACCGGATCCTGAACATCGGTTTGTGCGCGAATGGTTGACACCATCTGATGGACCGTGCCAAATGTTTGTATTTCAAATAAGTCGGATACTTTTACTGTTTGGCTACGGGCAATGCGGCTCAAATCATTCCGAACCAGATCCACAATCATCAGGTTTTCGGCCCGGTCTTTGGAAGACTCGATGAGCTGGTTTCTTAAAGCAATATCTTTTTGTTCATTTTCATCCCGTTTAATGGTGCCTTTGATCGGTTGCGAGAAAACGGAAGCTCCTTTTTTACATAAAAAACGTTCGGGAGAAAGGCTGCAGACCGAAATGTCATCAACCGTTAAGAAAGCACCGAAAGGAACAGGTCCGACGGCTCGCATTTTTTTATAAAGTCTAAATGCATCACCCCGAAAATTAGCCTGCAATTGATGAGACAGATTGATCTCGTAATATGTGCCTTCATAAATCTGCCGTTGCGACTGTTCAATAGCAGCAATATAATTCTCTTTATCGACTGTAGAATGGAGACCATCTATCTCTATGGTTTCTTCTTTGGCTTCGTCAGCCCGAACTGTATCAGGAGTAGTCCCTTTTATTGCCGTTACTGTTGTACAGTTTGGATTAATTTATAAAATCACACCGGGTACCATAAAAAACAAGTCCGGAGCTTTCAATACATCCGGATTTTGCGACTCAAGAACTTCAATATGATTTTTTAAATCGTATCCGAAATATCCGAACAGCCAATCGTCCCACTTTTTTTGAAATATTTGCAACGCAGACCACGGATTTTCATTAACCGTGATGACTTCTTCTCCTTCTCTAATTTCTACTTCATTACCCCGTGCTTTGATGGTTGCTTTCGGGCAGGCGGCAAGATAGGAGCAGGTAGCTGCAGGGTGATCGGAAGACTGCGATTCCAACAACACTACCGGACCTTTTGATTGATAATATCTTATATATTTATCAAACGCGTGTTGCATCACCACTCCGAAGAAAGTTCCATATTCAGGTATTCGCTAAAATCTGCCTGTACCTCCTTCAATAAAGGTGCATGTGTATCAAATTGGATTTCATCAATTTGGCTAACCGGCTTAATCTCTTTCACCGAGTTACAGATCCATGCAGCTCTGGCTTTTTTGACTTTTTCAATTCTATATTCTCCCTCTTCTACGTTTATGGATGAGCGTCGGGCCAACAACGTAAGAATGATCTCCCGGGTAATTCCCGGTAAAATATCGCAGTTTTTTGAAGGAGTAAAAACCGTATTTCCCTGCAGCCAAAAAATATTGGCAACTGTTGTCTCCGAAATGAAGCCATCTACGGTTTCCATAAGCGCATCATCGCCCCCTTTTCCCTCAGCCTCATTCGCTGCTGCTATGTAATTAAGTCCATTGGTGAACTTGTATTGAGAAGGAAGCGCAACAGAAGGTATTCGCTTAACGTCAACAGTAGACAGCCGATATGTGTGCTTATCTTTGTGAGCAGGCGAACAAATAACAGAATAGTGCGGTGCGCCTGCATCTGTTTTGTAACCCCTTCCCCCTTCTCTCCATACCTGCAGCCGAACAATTTCTTTTTGGTTTTGAAGATTATTTTTGGACAAGAGTTCGGCCAGCAGCGGTTCTATTTTCCCCGTTGTTAAACTATCAGGATAATTGATACCCAAGAAGTGAAGTCCGGTTTTAAGTCGATCTAAATGCTCATGAAGCTTAAAAAAACGCCCGTTGTATGCACAAAACGTTTCGAAGCAGCCATCACCGTACATCAGCCCTCTGGAATAAACGGGTACCGCAGGCCTATTTTCTTTTAAGAACTCATCATCTACGACAAGAATCCGGTCACCTTCATTCATTGCGTATTAGGGTTTGAAGGCTGTCCATTCGGGTGGAATCGGCATACCCCGTAAAGACACTGCTTAACTTGCCATTGGGCCGATAGACGAGCTGTGTAGGCACGCCCGGCACATTAAATCCATTAAATACAGCCGTGCCTTCCACAAAATGAAAAGGATAGTCATACCGATTGATATATTCTTGGGTCTTCTCCGGTTTATCCCGCACAACCGCTGCAATGATCTCGACTTTCCCGGGATATTGTTCCTTAAGATTGGCAAGCTGGCGATGAGATTGGCGGGAAAATGACTCAGTCCACGAAGCCCAGAAATCAAGAATTACAAATTGATCAGAAAAAGAAGATATACTAAGGCTGTCGGTAGTACTATTAAGTACCGGCATGCGATGGTAACGCAGTGAATCCTGCTCGGCGATGCTCTCTTTAAAAGCCTCTTCCCTGCCCTGGCGGTTACTGACCGTAAAGAAAACAATAATTAGTGCTGCCACTACTGCTACGATGGCAATAAAGGGCACAAAATACTTTTCATCCAACTTCATTCAAGTCCTACACTATCTTACTGTATGTTCATTCAAGATCATCAATAAGCTCACGGCAATCCTTTTTAGTATCGTCATCTTCGGGAGCTCTGGATGGCATTTCAAGTGCTTTTCTGCACGTTGCAACCGCCTGCTCTTCTTGTCCAAGTTCATCGTATACCTTGGCTAAATCATAATAGTACAGCAGCATATCGGGGTTCAGTTCTATCGCTTTTTCGATATGCTCAGCTGCTTTTTCATTACTGGCACCCTCGGGAATTCCGCCGAAAAGCACATTGGCTGCAAGCCGCTCGGCAAAGTTAAGATCCGAAATTTCGTAATTCCACCGGCCTAAAACATGCCAGGCGCCGGCGTTGGAAGAGTCCGCTTCCAATGACCGTTCCGCATACTTTTTGATGTCCCGCGAAGCTGCCACGCGCTCTTTGGCTCCCACAATCAACGCCATACGGCCCATGGCAACAGCCATCACAAAGTTCGACTGCGTATGAAGGGGATCAACTTCCAGCGCACGTTCTGCCCGCGCTTTAGCTTTATTGAAATATTCTTTCTGTTGATCTTCATCATCAAACTCATTCCCCAGCCGCGAATACAAAAGACTGGAATGCCACAGCGCACTCAAGTTTTGCGGATCGTCTTCCAGAATTTGATTATATGCGTCCAGCGCCTCCTGCTGCTGATAATTTTCAAAAAGTGAATCTGCCCGGGCCATCTCAGCCGATGTTTGGGAAAACCCCACATTACTAATAAAGATAAAAATGAATAGTGCCAGCGATAATCGTTTCATATCGGATAATTTTCTTAAAGTTTAGATACGCAATTATATCAGGATAAATTTTTAATCCAAAACCTGTTACCCTGATTTTAAAACAATCACTTCATTTTAACCGTGATAGTTCACCAGAAGCACTGATATGATA
>JAFGWN010000221.1 GCA_016937115.1 Balneolaceae bacterium
CGGCTACTTTCTCTTCGTCGTCTTGGTTTAATTCTGCCCAGAGGCAATGGAAACGCGCAGCATTGCGGGCGCCATTATACGCATCGGGGTTGATGCATTCACGGCTGGCCAGAAACCCCGGCGCTTTCGATGATCCCTGCCGAAGCCCAACCGTATCGACGGCGATTGCTTCGCTTTCGCTATCATTATACAGCTCTTGCAGTTGCTGACGGCCGGCTGCTTTGCGGACCGCTTTTTTAGCCAGCTTAAGAAATTTTTTCTGTACCGGCTTGATAGTGGGATTGCAGGCGTGCGCGCACCAAATTGCAAATTTTCGCAATCGAATTTCGTTCTTCTTTTCGTGTAAATACTGTAAAATAGGTTGCACGCGATCATCCTTCTGTTTGATCTGTTCTCCCGTCTCTGCATCAATTACGATGATTTGACGGGTCTCATCATCATAGGCATAAATAAGGTTTTGTTTGTGGGTTGCCATACAAAGTCGAGCTATTATATTTTAATTAACTTTCTTCTAAACTTATTGATTTTTGCCACTTTTACAACCATACTTGCATCGGCAACAGGAATTAAGTATTTCAATTTTTGGAAAAAACGAAATCGGTATCTAAAGGAGCTCTGTTTTCATGGGCACTCTATGACTGGGCTAACAGTGCTTTTTTTGCAGTCATTCAAACCTTCGTTTTTGCAACCTATTTTATTCAATCCGTTGCCGAAAACGATACCATCGGCAGTACGCAGTGGGGCAATACCATCAGCGCAGCGGGGCTGGTTATTGCTTTTGCGGGACCAATACTGGGGGCGATTGCCGATCAGTTCGGGCGACGCAAGCCATGGATTGTAGGTTTCAGTTTGTTGTGCATTGCAGCAACGGCCGGCCTGTGGTTTGTGCAACCGGGCTCTGATTACATTTTATTGGCGCTGGTATTGGTGTTTTTGGGTACGGTTGGCTCGGAATGTGCGATTATTTTTTATAACGCTATGCTTCCTGATCTTGCTTCAAAAGAGCGTATGGGACGATGGTCGGGATGGGCCTGGGGGTTGGGATATGCCGGTGGCATGGTTTGCCTTATCGTCGCATTGTATGGATTTATAGAAGTTGACGTCCCGCCTTTTGGGTTGAACCCGGAATTTTCTGAGCCGGTGCGCGCAACATTTGTTCTTGTTGCTATTTGGTACCTGCTTTTTTCGCTCCCGTTATTTTTAAAAACGCCCGATACTAAATCTACGCCAATTAGTTTTAGCAAGGCAACCAGTAATGGCTGGAGCCAGATCAAAAAATCCATTTCTCACCTGAAAAAATACCACCATATTTTGCACTTTCTTATTGCACGCATGGTTTTTATTGATGCGCTGGCTACTGTTTTTGCCTTTGGCGGAATTTATGCAGCAGGTACATTTGATATGGAACCGGCGCAAGTACTCATGTTTGGGGTCGGCCTCAATGTTACGGCCGGTATCGGGGCGGGGCTGTTTGCCTGGGTAGACGACTGGTTGGGAAGCCGGCTAACAATGTTAATTTCACTGGGAGCATTAATTGTGATTACATCCGCTATTTTGCTGGCAACATCGGTCACCTGGTTTTGGGTTGCCGGTCTCACACTGGGTGTTTTTGTAGGACCGGTGCAGGCTGCAAGTCGTACATATATGGCGCGGGTAGCTCCGGACCATTTAAAGAACCAGATGTTTGGCTTGTTGGCACTGTCAGGTAAGGTAACAGCTTTTATTGGTCCGTTTTTAGTAGGCTGGCTGACCTATTTTGCAGGAAGCCAGCGCATTGGCATGAGTGTTATTGTTGTACTATTTTTGCTCGGTTTTGTATTATTACTGCGTGTTCCTGATGCGGGAGAAGTTAATTTGGCTAACTAATGGATTTCACTCTCCTGGTTCAACTTTTGATTTTAAAGGCATGATAAACTCCCAAAAAGAGCAACAAACGTTACCATCTGCGTCAAAAAAAGCGTGGCGAATTAACAACAGCCTGTGGTCGCTGCCAATCTGGCTTGTACCTGGCTATGTAGGTTTTCTTTATGTGTTTAATGCCGAAGTGTCGATTTGGATATTATTGCTGACGGTTATTGGCGCAATATTTTTGACGGCATTGTTCGTATTTTTGTTGCCCGAAATTCGGTGGAAGCGATGGAAGTATCGGGTTGATGAACACGAAATTGATTTAGAGCACGGTATTTTTATCATTCGCCGCACCCTTATTCCCGTTAAACGTGTACAGCATGTGGATACAAGGCAGGGGCCTATTTTACGGTCATACAATCTTGGAGATGTTGTGATTTCAACTGCTGCTACAACGCATAAAATTCCGGCGCTTTCCGAACCTACTGCCGATCAGGTACGAAGCGAAATTTCAACTTTTGCCCGTAAAGCCAAGGATGATGTTTGAACCCCGCCGCCAGCATCCCGTCGCCGGCCTCACCCAGCTTTTACATATACTAAAAGAGAATTGGATTACGCTTTTGATTCTCTTCTTTGTAGGCACAGGAAGCGAGTCGGCCTGGGGAATTTATGCCGTACTGGGATTTACGGTACTGAGTGCCGTGGGAGGCGTGATATCCTGGTGGCGTTTTACATATCAAGTAGAAGATGGAGAACTGCAAATAAAGCAGGGTATTTTTGTACGCAAGCAGCTTTATTTGTCCCGGGAGCGTATTCAGGTGATTGATATTTCTGCAGGGTTGGTCCAGCGGGTTTTTGATTTGGTTTCGGTAGAGGTCAAAACAGCGGGAAGCACGTCAAAAGAGGCAAAGATTGATGCCATAACCCGCACGGAGGCCGAACGGCTGAAACGATTGTTACGATCAGAGGAACTGCCCAAAGAAGATGAAGCCGTTAAATCTGAAACCAGCAAGACTTATAAAATAGGAATCAAGGAGCTGTTTTTAGCCGCCTTTACCTCTGGGAATTTTGGTGTAACCCTTTCGATTGTAGGTGGAGCATTTTCACAAATTGATCAGGTTATTGACGAAGATCGGATGCTGCGGTTTTTTGAATGGCTGATACCTGCTTCGGTTGGGGTGGGACTTGTTTTTACCACCCTGTTATTTGTGGTCATTATCTCATGGTTGTTTTCAATTTTCGGTACCCTGATAAAATATTACGATTTTACACTGACCGTAAAAGATGATGCGCTGCTTATTAAACGGGGATTGTTTGAGCAGAAACAGTTGACCATTCCCTTTGATCGCATTCAGGCCATCCAGATTAAAGAGGAGTTGCTGCGGGAACCCTTTGGGTATGCATCCATCGTTTTGGAAAGTGCCGGATATGCCGATCAGCAGCAGTCACTTAACTCGACCACATTGTATCCTTTTCTCAAGAAAGTGGAAGTCCAGCAGTTTATTCAGCAGGTTATTCCCGAATATAATGCATGTGTTGAGCCGGTCAATCCGCCATTTGTTGCTCTGCGCCGTTATCTATTACGGATGGTCTGGGTTTCACTGATCGTGATTGTACCAGCATGGATTTTTGTGCCATACGGGGTGTATTCTCTTTTCTTGCTTATACCGGCATTGATTATTGGTTATGCTCAGTACCGGGATGCAGAAATTGGTATTTCGGGAGATACTATGATGGTACAGTGGAGACTTTTGAGCCGGAAAGCTGCCATTGTGAGAAAGCATCGTATTCAGTCGGCTGAGACGAAAGTGAATCCGTTTCAGCGCAGATTGGGACTAATGAACTATACTTTGACGGTAGCTTCAGGCAGTGGTGGAAGAACGTTTGCTATCCGCGAGCTTGAAAAAGAGACGGGGAATCAATTTTTGGAATGGATTTCACCGGCATCAACAAAACAAAAAGAGAGCTTCGATACAGATCAGAATAGTATCATAGATTAAATAAAAACCGATACGTCAACAGGGTAACGACTCCAAAAATGACATGAAGCCCCAGAATCCAATAGGGCATGAGTTCACTCCATCGGTGGCCAAGCATGCCGGGATCATCAATCGATTTACCTTCGCCAATGTTGGGGTGAGAATCGGCCATGGTGCTCATCACTACACCGACAAAAATGCCGTGCGCAAATCCCCACAAGATGCCAACCGGCCAGTTAGGGATTACTCTCATGGCTGTTATGGTCAAAATATACATTGCGCCCCAGGCAGCACCAGCTATAAAATGGAGTACGAAGCCGATTGTATACACTTTCGATCTGTTTTTTATATCAGTAAAACGGCTGCCTAACAGATAGGGAATATCAAGTTTATGCCCGCCAATTTTGAGCCCATACATTAACAGGGTGATGATAATTGTTCCAACAATTCCCGAAGCGGCACCTAACAGCAAATTACCATTCATAACAGTATTTTTTATTAATATTTATTGCTCATCAGTATCCATGTACGACAATTGTACCTCAAATGAGATACTTCGCTGATCTTCCATGGCAATATCGGCTTCGCTGTCAATATTGGGTGTGTTCATATTCGAAACTGTGCAATTACATGCTTCACCAATATATTCATCAACTTTTTCTTTGATGAAATGTTCTAATTGCGAAGGGGAAAGCGTTTTAAGTTTATTGCTCATAATATCAGCTGGTTATCTTCTTAAAAATATTAGCTTATTAATTCTAACAAAAAGTAGGCAATAAAAAAAAGCACCGGCGTGAACCGATGCTTTTAATTTAGTATGCACTAATTAATACAATACTACTTCGCGGGTTCTAACTTGATTTCAAGTTCTGCATCCTGGTCGAGCGTTATATTTTTTTCCCATGGTTGATACCCGTCAAGTGTTACCTTAAGCGTATGGTCTCCGGCTGGGAGGTTTTCCAGCTTAAATTTACCTTCCTGGTCGGTCAAGGTATTGATATCCTGGCCAACGATGACAACTTCTGCATCAGCCAATGTAACTCCCGATTGGGCGTCAACGACGTTGCCTTTCAAGAGATACGTTTCAGTTTCGGGCTGGGGCGGGGTTACCTGTGCCTGGGATGTAGAAAAACTAAAGCTTAGAACGAGTGCAAAAAGTGCTGTTAATAGGGATATTTTTTTGATTGATTTCATGATAAGACGATATCTTTTTTTAATAATGTTTTAGTGTCATTGATTGATATCACTATGAGGTTTTTTTGTTCCCTGAATACCCGAATAAACACAATAAAGGCCGTTTCGTTCAACAAAATCATTGAGTTACCGTTAGTTTAAAACCGTTTGAAAATGTCAAATATGATAAGAAAAGAAAGGGATGGAACCGGATCTGTGCGCGGTTTTCAAAAGGGGTGGGAAGGTCAGGAGATCTGGCTGGTATTAAAAGCCTTGTTGATAGAAGATTTAAGGTCACTCATCTGGATGGGTTTCACCAGGTAATCAACATAGTTGGTTTCTTTGGCCCGTGAGAGATTATATTCGTCGGAGTTACCCGTTATATAGATAACCGGCACGGACGAGTGATTACGGATTTCGTGCATGGCTGTGATGCCATCGATATCGTCTTTGAGCTGGATATCCATTAAGATAAGATCCAGGTTGAGCTCTTTAGCTGATTCAATGGCTTCTTTTCCCGTAATTATTTTGCCTACAACCGAATGGTTAAGTTTTAAAATCATTCTTTCCAGGACCATGGAAAGAATCATGTCGTCCTCTACAATGAGGACATTTTTCGAACCGTTTTTCATTGTTGAACCTGCAAGTATCGAACTAAGCGTAATTATGATGATTTATATATAGTATAAACACCATAATTAATGAATTTTTTTGGAATTAACCTAAAGCTACATCTAAAAGCATCATAATGCTGAAACCGACCATGGTTCCCATAGTAGCAATATCGGCATTACCGGCAAGTTGGGACTCGGGGATGAGTTCTTCCACAACAACATAGATCATGGCACCAGCTGCAAACGCCAGAGCATAGGGCAGAATCGGTTGGATAAGTAAAACGGCTGCAGCACCTACAACCGCTGATAGTGGTTCAACCACACCGGATATTTGACCATACCAGAAACTTTTGCCCACCGAAACCCCCTCGCGGCGCAAGGGTACAGATACGGCCGTACCTTCCGGGAAGTTTTGGATACCAATTCCTATCGCAAGGGCTACTGCTGCGGCTATCGTAGCTCCCCCGGCTGCTTCAATACCTGATGCAGCCGCGCCGAAAAGTACGCCAATAGCAAGTCCTTCGGGAATATTGTGCAGGGTTATAGCAAATACCAGCAAAGTAGCCCGCCGCCATGAAGTTGGCACACCTTCGGCTTCATCTGTCGGAAAACCTAAATGGAGATGTGGAATGTAGGCATCACATATACGGAGAAAAATACCTCCCGTTAAAAAACCGATCACCGCTGGCAGCCACGCAATAACACCCTGTGCTACGGCCATCTCGATAGAAGGAGCGAGAAGAGACCAAAAACTGGCGGCAATCATCACTCCGGCGGCAAAGCCCAGCATGGCATCCAGCACTTTTTGATTGATGGTACGGAAAAAGAAAACGAGTGCAGCGCCAAGAGCCGTCATTCCCCACGTAAAGATTCCGCCAATTAAACTTTGCCAGATAGGACCAATCGATAAAAACCACTCTTTGATAACTTCGAATTCCATTGCATTTGGTTAGCTGCTTCAAATTAATTAAACCTAAGAATAAGAAAATTAAAGCTAAATCAAAATATATTTTTAG
>JAFGWN010000027.1 GCA_016937115.1 Balneolaceae bacterium
TATCACAGGCGACCTGTTTGGGCATTGACAGGTTAGAAGCAATGCTTATTCGAATTTCATTCGACAACATCCCCCGCCGCCCAAAAACAGAAATTATATCTTCCTTCTCGTGATAACTTGAAGCCTGCCACTCGACATTCTTATATAGCTTTAGCAATTTCGACAGGAATATATACGGCTTTTTCTTAAAGGACTTTAGCTTTAACGCTCCAGTCGAGAATTCACCACGAGGTGCAATGATAATAGTAACGCCTTTAATCAACCCCAGTCGGTTCAGAAACATTGGTATAACTGTAAACAGAGGTGAGAAAAAGCTATTCAAATAAAGAACATCGTGTACCGTAGCGTTTATAATACTGCGTATAAATGTTACGTTAGCATTTTCCGACGACACATAGAACACATCTGCCTTACCAACTTTTTGCCATTCATCAACGTTGATTCCAGGATAACAATCCGTAGCGCCTAAATCACGATCCAAAGTAACTATTTTAAAATCAAACTCATCGCCGAGAATTTCGACCAGACTGGCAATGGTCCGAATGGGACCACCACCAAGATAACCGGGAAGGTAGAAGGCTGTAAGAATAAGAATTGTCCGTTTTAACCCTTTCACAACAACTATACCTATCGTTTTCCTCGACGCATTTTTTGTAAATAGAAAATCCAGGATCGCGGCATAACTTGTTTAATCACCCCTTTTAAGCCCTTGTCTACAAGGTGTTTTTTTGCCAACTCCACATATTCCAGTTCTTTATAGTCATCATAAAAATACCTGCGGTTCTTAGGCTTTGCTGGAGGCCCGCTGAGTTTTGATTGTTTGTGCCGAGCCTCTTCCAATGTCCGCTTTTCAAAACAGAGCTGTCTTGCACCTTCCGCAAACAAACATCGCCCTTTTTCGGAATTCACCAGAATGAGTGAAATCCCATTTCGCTTGTCATGGCGAAATGGGACCAGATCGCCAATACCCCAGAAGTCCGCAAGAGTTATGTCCCCGACACGGTCAACACTCGTATAAGGGCACCTATAGCATGCAGTGCGCAGGCTAAGACAATTTATAAATCCATACATATACGAATTATCACTGCCCGTCAAAACACGCTTCCGACCGTCACTGAAATAAGCCACTGTAGAGTTCAGCCCCCAGCCTTTGCACTTATGCCGAACATTGATATCAACCAGTTTACCATGGAACCGTTTCTCAAGATATTCCAGATATTTAGAAAAAAGTCCAGGGGATGGAACACCATGGCAAAGCATATCACACGTCATAAGGTTTTCATTGTCTTGACCAAGAAACGCATAAAGGGCTGCAACCTGACATGGGGTTCCTGAAAACAGCACTTTCCTGTTTTGCCGCAATAAATTCAGGATTTCTTTATAGCAGTGTCCGATGTGACTTTGTACATATTTGGAGCTTCGCAATTTCCCTAAATCTTCACTACTGTGCACTGCACGATGCCTGACAACCAGATTATTATCAAATGCAGCCCCAAACACGACACCGCCTTGATCTAAGATATGCCCGGCAAAAGCTGAAAAAGCACCTCCAGAGGCACTTTGAAAACGAATTTTCTCATCCCTGTTCCAACAAGCATAAACTTCGGGGGCTGCGGCTTGATTAAAAATCAGCGGATTAAGAACCGGGCAGACCCGTTTGCAGAAACCACAGTCGTCGCAACACCCAGTGTCGATCTCAGGACGCAAAAAACCTTCTGCATCAGAAACCATACAAATGCATTCTTGCGGACAGATATTAAAACAGGCAGCGCAGCCTGTACATTGTTCTTCCGGGCAAATCGTGGTAGCCATAAATCATGCTTCTCCCAAAGCATTTTTCAAAAAATCAAATGATCTTTGCTTCTCTTCCTGTAAGCTTACCTCAACGGAATGATAATCCAGATCAAGAACATTTTTGATTCCGGTAATCTTTCTTTCTTTGCCAACAGGGAATAAACGATTTTCCAGTTTTAATGTTTTCAAAAGGGTGGTGATTCGGGAACTCAATGTTTTTTCTGGCGTCAATTCTCTATTAATGGGCACCAAAAAAGGTTTTCTATAGTTAATGGCAAATGCGGTGCCATGAAATGAGTTCGTAATAACAAAAGAAGCATTCTGAAATAGACCGAGAAACTCAGCCGGACCGGCATCAAAAACAGATTTTTTCCAAGGAAGAAGCCGCACATATTCCTTTTGGCCAAGACAAATTACCTGCCACCCCATCTTGTCTGAGAGTTGTCGAGCCATTTCAGTAATGCATTTATTCACAGCCGTGTCACCCGGCATGTAGTAGCACAATATGTATGGCCTTATGAACTCATAAGGAACAGCTATACTACGCCAGTGATCTTGATCGAGCAATAAAGTCGGATCCAACACAACTTCGGCAGTACGTCCTGTGTGTCGCTTAATAATAAGCTTACCTTCAACCTCACGAGTGGATAGAAAATGAATTTGCTTCAACCATTTTTGATAATCATTGACGAATATATCCGGAAGCTGGGAGATACCAAAGCTGGCGGCATAGGAAATACGCCTTCTACCAGATGGTGCAAAAGTAAGGAAATAACATGAATCCTTGCTGTTGTTTCTGGGATTCCAGACTTGATCGCTGCCGGTAATATAGGCATCATAGAGAGGCGGTGCCGAGTGCAGGGTTTCCGCGTCAAGATACTTCTGCGCCGATTTCCGAAAGTATTTCCGGCAAAAGTCCTCGGTTCGTTTTTGTCGTTCTGAGCCTACCAATATTCTTTTTACGACCTCGTGCCACATAAAATACCGAATCAGCTGAAACCTGGATAGAGACGACAACCCCCTTCGCGAGTTGCAGTAGTCGATGATTTCAGAAAAATAACCCATATTCTTCAAGGTTTTCTGCAATGCATACGCTTGGAGAATGGCGCCGTAATTAATTGAATTATGAAATGTGATCGTTCCAACGCTTTTCAAGTTACAACTCCCACAGAATTAAATCGCAGGCTGATTTTTTCTAATTTCAAAGCTTGACAATGCTTTAACGACACCAAAGAACGCCATAACATAGAGTGTCGAATGTACGAAATAAATTCCACCAAACATCCCAACGACCAACATATAGGTCACAGCCATTGCGTAAGCAGGTGCATATGGGGATGCTCTTTTTACAAGCCTTGTCAAGTTTCGCACGATGATGCAA
>JAFGWN010000222.1 GCA_016937115.1 Balneolaceae bacterium
TCCAAGCACCTCATCAATTGTGCCTGCAAACTCTTCGGGATTCAGAACAGGTATTTTATATCCATTTTGCCCGGATGTAATCACGTCTTTTATACCCTCCAGGTCAGAGGCTACCGCGGGCGTCTGTGCCATATTGGCTTCGAGTAACACAATACCAAACCCTTCCATGTCACCCTCTATCGGCACATTGGGCATCACAAAAAGGTCGGCCGCGGCATAGGCCTGTTTCAACACTTCATCCGGCTGCCGGCCCAACAGGAATATATTTTTCCGCAGGGGTGATTCATCCGCTGCCATTTTAATGTTAGCAAGTTCCGGACCATCTCCAATCGTTACATAAACCACATCAGACTGAACTTTGGGAAGCACTTCACGGATAAACCACTCATGGCCTTTACGCTTCACTTTGCGGCCTACGGTCAACAGCATCTTCTTTTTTTTCAGCGGGATACCGAACTTCTGTTGTATCTGGGACCTGGAAGTCTCTTTTGTCGGTAGGTTATTCATCGTGGCAAGATTGAACCCGTTTGATAATGCAACACCTTTTTCGGGATTCATTCCCCGTTTTATGCATTCTTGTCGTGTTGCACGCGATACGGATATTACTCCATCGAGTGCATCAAATACTTGCGGAATAAATTTTTGATAGATAGTTGTTTCGAGTGTTACATCCCGGCCGTGATTAATCGTTACCATCGGAATATCAACCCGGTTACGAATAAAATACGCCAGAGAGGCCGTAACCATAGATGAAAAAAGAATCACGTCGGCATCAAATTCACGAGCCTTTTGCGGTAAACTGAAAAGTAATTGCAGCAAAAATGAGATTGTCTGCAGCGCAACCAACCCTTTGCCTGCCACATTGACCGTCTCGGTTTGAATTTCGATATCGTTCCGCTGGCGCAGCTCATCAATCAGTTGCCGGCTTACCCGTTGCATGCCTCCTGCATTGTCGAGAATCGTACCTTTCGGCGGATGCGTATGTGAAACATAAAGTATGCGCAAAGAACTAAAACTTTAAGGATGGCGGTTGTTCGTTGAGTGCTTCCCGGTAATTTTCAAGCAGCTTGCTGTTCACGTTATCCCAAGAGTAAGCTAATGCTTTCTGGCGCGCCGTTTTACCCATTTTTTCGCGTAGTTCATCATCTTCGGCAATTTTTTGCACACACTTGGCAAATTCACTGGTTCCCCGGGACGGAGCAAGATATCCATTAATGCCCGACTCCACCAGCGATTTGCTTCCCGGTGCATCGGCCACCACTGCAGGTAATCCGCTCGACATCGCCTCGAGCGTTACATTGCCAAAAGTTTCTGTTTCAGAAGGAAATAGAAAAATATCGCTCGACGCATACGCACGGGCCAGCTCATCACCTGTAATAAAATCGGTGAAATATGCCTGTGGAAGCATATGCTGCAGCTCCTTCTTTGCCGGACCGTCACCCACAATCATCGGTTTGATTCTGTCGCCCAGCTTGTTGGCAACATCAACAAAGGTCTGCAGGTTTTTTTCCCAGACCAACCGCGATACAAAAGTCACTACTTTATCATCTTCCTTAAATCCTTTCGATCGGCGCCAGGCTTTATCCCGTTTGTCAGGATTGAAAAGTTCGGTATCAACGCCCCGCGCCCAAATACGAATTCCGCCCTCAATGTCTTTCTTGCTCAATTCATCAGCAATAGAGGGCGAAGGCACATAAATATGCTTGCACTGGCTGTAAAACCAGTCGATATATTTCCAGCCCAGCATCTCGAGCAGTTCAAGATTGTAATATTTCAGATAGCTGGTAAAGTGCGTGTGGTAGGATGCGACAATTTGAATCTGTTTCTGTTGTGCCCAGCGCATCGCCCGAAAACCCAGCACGTCGGGAGTTGCCAGATGTACCAGTGTAGGACCAAATTCGTAAAGCCGCTGTTGTGCGGAATCGGGGAAACCTACCGTTAAGCGATATTCCTGCCGGCCCGGAACCGGGACCGACGGCACCGAAACGAATTCACCTTCATGATCCAGCGCCGGCTCATCAACAGTGGGGCCAAATACAATAACAGGTACACCCTGCTTTTCTAAATAGGCTACCAACCGATTAAGCGTAAGTGATACCCCATCCTGAATATGATTATAATTTCCTGTAAATATTGCTACCCGAAGTTCACTCATAAATTTTCCAATGCATCAATCAGATTTGTATCTTCTGATGTTCTAAAAATTTTGTGGTTAATTGTAAAGCTTCCAAATATACAAATTTTGATGAAAGCCTTTGTAACCGGCGGCACAGGATTTATCGGCAGCCATTTAGTTGACACGCTTATTGCGGATAATTCTTATTCTGAAGTCCGCTGTTTGGTGCGCACGAATGAAAAATGGCTTAAAAATAAACCGTTTAAAAAATTTAAAGGTGATTTGCATGACCTGCCGGTATTACAAAGCGCGGTAAAAGATGTTGACGTTATTTTTCATATTGCCGGTCTGGTGAAAGCACCAAAATACAACACTCTTGAGCGAGCTAATGTAGATGCAACTGAAAATCTGATTCGTATTGCGCAAAAAGAAGGGGTGCCAAATATCGTTGTGCTTTCATCCCTGGCAGCTGTGGGACCCAGCAACGGAGAGCCGGCAAATGAAGAGTCGCCACTTGAACCGGTGAGCATGTATGGACGATCCAAGAAACAGATGGAAGAACTCATCCATCAAATTGCGGATGGCAAATCGGCAATTACGATTTTGCGCCCGCCCGCGGTTTACGGTCCGCGCGAGGATCAAATCTATTCATTCTTTAAAATGGCCAATAACCGCATATGTCCTATTATTGGTGATGGACAGCATCCCAAAATATCAATGGTTTACGTTGGTGATGTTGTTCAGGCCTGCCTGGATGCAGTAGAGCACGGCCGGCGCGGCGTAGAAACTTATTTTATTTCGGGAGAATCGATCTATACCTGGAATGAAATCCGTGAAACTACAAGCAGAGTTTTAGGTAAAAAGTTATTGCCGATTTATGTAAAACCCGGCCTGGTGAAAAAAATTGCCGGGGGCATTGAAAAAGCTTCATCATTTTTTGGCGTTTATCCCGTTATCAATCGTGATAAAGCAAATGAATTAGTTCTGGAGTGGACCTGTTCAATCGACAAAGCAAAAAATGAACTGAATTTTTCGCCCGAGTATTCACTGGGTGAGGGTATTTCACGCACGATTCACTGGTATCAAAAACACCACTGGTTATAATTACAATGAATTTTTTACGCCATCTTAGTACGCTTGGATTGCTGTTCTGTATCTCAATTTTAAGTGCAACAGCTCAACCATCCCTGCAAAACAACTATGCCTACTCGATGGAGATTCCCTCGGTTATTGGCATGGAAAGCTCGGAAGCACACCTGTACGTACTTTCGAAATCGGAAGGCATGGCTGTTTTTCGTACACATACCGATTCTCTCCAGTGGCTTTACACGGCCGCCGGCATGCAGCAGCGCGGAAACAACCTGCAGGCCGATATCCGGTTTGCTTACCTTTTTGGTGACAGTCAGCGGCTGACCGTACTTGAACCTACATCGGTTATGGGTGCTTACTCATCAACCAGTCTGCCCAGCCAACCCCTCGATGTTGAACGGCTCGATGAAAGTTTATATGTAGTACTCGGCTCGGGCGATGTAGGAAAACTCGATCTAAGCACGCCTGAAAATTTGGACTCTCAGATCGAAGAACTCGAGTCTGATGCACTTTCGGGTAGAAGCTTTATTGATATTGAAGCTGCTGCCGACCAATTATATTTGCTTTCAGATAATTCGGAACTGGTGACCTTTAATAAAAGCGGGAATAAAATAAGTGCAGCTAAAACCACTTCACTCAATAAAAATATAAGCCGTCTATTTTTTGTCAGTGATGCGTTAATGGCAACTAATAATGATGGCGAAATCTACGAAATTTCCTCAGAGGGCGGCCTTTCTTCGCTGGGAAGCATCGGCGAACCGGTTATTGAAATAAAGAGCTGGAATGACTGGCTCATCATCAAAGGAAGTTCGGATCGCTTGTGGGCCTCCTATCAGCTGCGTGAACCTACACTTTGGAAAGAGAATCGGGATGCCGGAAATTATGTTGCTATATCCAAGAATCAACTTTGGCTGAGTGAATATAATAGCATCAGTCGTGTAACCGAAGTGCAGCAACAACCTGGCAATCAACAAACCGCTGCGGCTGAGCCGTCATCAACACTTAAAATAAAACCTATTGATGACCTGGTTATCCCCTATCCGCATTCCCTGCTGATTCCACTGGAACTGGAAGGAGATTTCCCGCCCGGCAATGTGCAATTTAATTTACAATCGAATGTGCAGGGTGCCCTTGTGCGTGGGCAAAGCCTGTACTGGAAGCCGAAATCAAGCGATGTGGGGCAACACCAGTTTAAGATTATTGCTTCAACCGGCGGTGGACAATCATCAAGTACCAGCTTTACAGTTGATGTTCGCTCATTCAACGCACCACCACGGTTTACTCCTATGCGAACGATCTCCATTCCCGTAAACCAACGGTTCAGCCTGCCGATCCAGGCGATTGACCCCGATGGCATCAACAAAAAATTAATCCGCTACCTGGGTGTTAATCTTCCAACCGGGGCTTCGATTGATGAACAGACCGGAGAATTTACATGGACCCCTTCTGGGCGAAACATTGGTGAAAATACTTTCCGCGTTATTGCAACCGATCAGTATGGGGCTGCATCTTCGGTTAACGTGACTATCCGGGTGATCGACACAGGCGGGAATTAGTATTTTACAATGGAAGTAAAAGGTCCTCCTTAGAAAAAGGAATACTCTGCACATATAGTTATGTGGAAAAAGGTTGTAAATAAATTATTTTTTCCAACAACCCGCTGTACCTCTCTGTATTAAGGGGAATATAACTGCAAAATTTTATTCTACCGTGACTGACGACGAATTCCGATCAACCTTGCTCGACTGGTATGACACCAACAAACGCTCCATGCCCTGGCGCGACAGCGACAATCCGTATTACATCTGGCTTTCAGAAATTATGCTGCAGCAAACCCGTGTTGATCAGGCTACCCCCTACTTTAACCGATTTATCGAGCGCTTCCCTACCGTTCATGATCTGGCCAAAGCTGACCAGCAAGACGTGCTCAGCGTTTGGGAAGGGCTTGGATATTACAGCCGGGCACGGTATCTGCATCATGCTTCGAAAACCGTAGTTGAAGACTTTGACGGCATCGTTCCAGATAACTGGAACGAAATCACTCAGCTCAAAGGTATTGGTCCTTATACAGCAGCCGCGGTGCTGAGCATCGCCTATCAAAAACCGCACGCTGTGGTTGACGGCAATGTGATTCGCGTGCTGAGTCGTTACTTCGGAATTGAAGATGATGTACGGAGAGCAGCGACCAAGAACCGCATACAGGAGCGGGCAGATGGATTGCTCGACCAGCAGCGACCCGGCGACTTTAATCAGGCGGTGATGGAGCTCGGCGCGACGATATGTACGCCGTCTAACCCGGATTGTAATTCCTGCCCCATTGCCGCCGGATGTATCGCCCGCCAAAAGGTGATGACCGAAGAGATACCGTATAAATCACCTGCAAAAAAAGTGCCGCACCATAATATCGGCGTGGGTATTTTAATTAACCCGGATCATAAAGTTCTGATTGCTCTGCGGCCTAACGATGCCATGCTGGGCGGACTTTGGGAATTCCCGGGTGGCAAGAAAAAGGA
>JAFGWN010000223.1 GCA_016937115.1 Balneolaceae bacterium
AAAAAAACGCCGGTCGCGAAACCAAAAATCAATGCATTTATAAAAGCACTTTCCGGTATTTGCAGCAGGCTTACAGGCAAGGCCGTTAACCCTATTGCACAAGCCGGCAATAGAAGCAAGTACGGCGTGCTGCCTTCCATCGCCAGGCGGCGTGCGGCGGCATATCCGGCCGGACCTTTATGCGATATAATAGCAATACCCAAAAGTACTGAAAGGCTCGGCATGGCAGCGTATACCGTACCAATAATAAGTCCCGCTGCAAGTGCATGCGATGTTAATTCCAGCACCACAGAGTCAACCGGAATAGCACTGTGCGACAATCCATGATTTAACGTATGGATAGCAAACCCCGCCATAATACCAACGGCAATACCCAATCCGCCATAGACCGGGTGATGGTTTATAGCCGTCGGAATTAAAAAAATGGCTGCGCTGGTAATCATAGCGCCACTGGCAAGACCGTACCCGGCAATAAGGTGATTCAAGTTCTTCTGCCGCGCTGCATGAACACCCAGCGGTATAGCTACAGCCATAGAAGCAAAGGCAATCCATGCGATACCCAGCAGCTTCCATTTGCCATAAAGGGCCGCAACCAGCGATAGGGCTAAAAACAGAATCAAACTACCGCCGATAAGACGCTGACTCATTGTTGATTTAATATCTCGCAATACCATTACTTTTTAAGTTATAGTTTTTGTGAGCATATACGATGTAATGTATAATTTTTCCAATGGCCCATAATCAGCAACAGGCTTGCGGCCAGCGTAATGACAAGCTCACCCGTCTGCCCCAACCAATCATGGAGTATCCATGCAAATATCAATAGCAAAAATCCCGAGAACAAGAGCTTTTTCACGCGCCGGTTGCTTTTACCCTGCCGAACAGCCCGGAAGACTGTTGGTCCGATTAATAAAAGTAGCACCGGATGCAACCACATATGCAATGTGTGGCCGAAAGACCACAGCGGCAGCAAGGCTAATACAACCGGAAAAAGCAGGCAGTGAATCATGCAAACTATTGAAATGCTGATCCCTGCCCGATCCCAGATATTTCTAATTCTAAAAACGGCCACGTTATAAACCTTAATTAAGTGTGTATAAAAATACACACTACAAACATTACTTCCAACCGGATAACCAATTTTTAGTTTTATTTTCTTCAATAACTGCCACAATTACATATAGATTTTTGTATCATTATTTTCAAATACTACAGCCCTGTAAATTAATAACAATCAAGTAAATCAATGGTACTTCCTATTCGAGCCTATGGCGATCCAATACTGCATATTTCCGGCGAAGAAATACAGGACGACTCTCCTGCATTACAACAACTAATTGATGATATGCTTGAAACCATGCGTGGGGCGGATGGGGCAGGATTGGCCGCCCCGCAGGTTGGTCAACTCTTTCGTATTTTTGTAGCAGATTTAAGTTCCGCATGGGAAAGCTTGCCCAAAGAAAAACGACCGGAAATCCCACAGCAACCCATGGTTTGCATCAATCCGGAGATTCTTCACTCAAGCCAAAAGGAAGAAGAATTTGAAGAAGGGTGTCTTTCTATTCCAAACCTAAATATAAAAGTACGCCGACCCAACGAAGTAACGCTTCGTTACCTCGACCGAAATTTTGAAGTGCAGACAATCAAAGGGGTTGGAGTGCTGGCCTCCATTCTCCAGCATGAAAATGATCATCTTAACGGGGTCCTGCACATCGATCATTTATCAGTTTTTAGGAAAAAGATAATTCAAAAAAGATTAAACCAAATTGAACGCGGTGTTTTTGAAGCCGGGTATCCCATACAAATTGGAGATAAAAGCTGACCGCATCATCCTGAAGGTGACGAATGCCATATTAATCAGATTTTCCGGACAATTTCCCGTAACTCCTCTTTTGATTTACCGAGCTTTTGCTGAAGGTGAATCATAAGCTCGTCGTTGTTCTCAAAAGAAAAATCTTGTTCTGTCAGCGCAGGAAATTCTTCAATGAGTTTGGCTTTTACTTTATCCAAATCTCTTTCGTGTAGAAATTCACTCATAACAAAATAGTTTAATAAATATTCATTAATTCTCTTTTCATCTCTTAGGCCCCTATAGTAAAAAGGTTCCTAATTATCTTCAAAAATGGTATCTCCTTTTAAATCATAATCAGTTTGTTCTTCCAGGGAATCACCAAGAATATCCTGGATATAAAGCCTTTTTACCAACACCATGAGACAACCCATTAGAGGCATAGCAAGCAATACCCCCAGGAAACCAACCAGATAAAACAGTAAAAACTGGATCGTGATAATCAAAACCGGAGGAACGGCTATAGCCCGCCTGTGAATCATAGGGGTGATAAAGTATCCTTCAATACATTGCAGCACGGTGTAAAATATAGCGGTATAAATCGTCGTTTCTACTCCCACCGTCAGCGAAATTAACAAAATAGGAACAGCGGCAATAATGGGCCCGATGTTTGGGATAAAGGTCATCAAAGCCGTTAACGCACCGAGTAGTAATGGATACGGAACACCCAATAGCCATAATCCTGTAGTAGCCAATATACCTAAAATAAGCATCGAACATAGCTGGCCAACGAGCCACCACTGCATGGTAAGCGATATCTCATCCATAATTTCCACAACGTGTTTTCGGCGGCTTTGGGGAAACAACCGGATAAAGCCTTCTGAATAGAGCTTCGGTTCTGCAGCAATATATATTGCAATTACAAATACCAAGATGAGGGCAGCTATGATAGTCGCTGTTACAGATAAATACCCCAAAATGCTTTTCGTCATATCATAATCTTCGCCGGTGCCGCCAGTTTCATCTTCAAAAAAATCTTTCACATTCGGGTTTTCATTGGCCAGTTCACGTCCCCAGCTCCATCGGGAAATTTCCTGCTTGGTCATTTCCCATGTTTCGGGAATTTGCCGGTAAAACATATCGGCCTGATTGGCAAACCGGGGCGCTAAAAGATATCCACTACCCACCGATGCCAGTAGAAAGACCATGATAACAATGGCCAGTGAAAATCCATGGCTAAGATGAATAGTCTGATGAACAAAATCACGCGCCACCCGAAATATGATACCCAGTAATACTCCGGCAAAAATAACCAGCAAAGTGTTAATGGCTTGCCCGACAAACATCACCACCAGGATGGTAGTTGATGTAATTAAAACAAATATTAAGACCTTTTTGAGAAAAGAATAGGTTGAATTAATCTCTTTTTTATTATCACTCATCCGTTTTTAAATAAATTGAATACACTCGTATGAATTCTTTCCTATAAAATTGGAAAAAATTGAAAGAAATCAATTTTCCCAGCCCCGGACTTCTTTTAGTAAGATATCATCCAGCTCATGGTCAGCATCCTTATGATGCAGTACCGATACATCACCCGTTGCTTCCATTACTACTGCCTTCACCTGGTTGAGCTGGGTAACATTCGCCTCCCGCAATTTTGCCCGTAAATCGGAATGGGTAACCTTGGCTTCTTTTAAATTATGCTCCAAAATAGTTTCGTCCCTCATCAATAAAAGAGGCTTATTATTTACCAGTGCGCTCATGATTGATGAGCTACCCCGTAAGCTGGCTACCCCTATTTGAAATAGATATAGAAATCCTAAAGCTACAATCGCCTGGATCAATGGTGGGTCTTTCGCCAGAATCGTGCTGGCAATAACAGATCCAATGGCCACTGTAATAGCAAAGTCGAAGCTGGACATTTTTGAAAAGGAACGAAGTCCGGCGATACGCGTAAAAACAATAACAGAAATATAAATGCCGGCTGTTGACAGGAAAACCATTAACACTGCCGTCCATGAGGTATTAATCCAGGATAAGTCCATAGGGGGGATTGATTACAAGTTAAAATATGTTGTAACAGATTATTGAAAAATTTAATAAAAACTATGGAATAATTATTAATAACGAATTTACGTCTAATCACAACCAACTTATAAATAGCCTGAAAATTGCATCAGGGCTTGTGAACATTGTGCAACAACACGCTTTACAGAAGATGATCGCCGGGCCTACTTAAACCCGTAAAGTAAAATCAGCTTCTTAACAACTAATTCATCTTTATGCTGACGACTATTAAAAACAAGATCATTAATATTGAACCCGAAGGCGTACTGGCGGATGCCCGGGACCAGGATTTAGATGTGACCGCCATTGAAGATTTTCGCCAGATGGCTCCACACTACGATCGCATTGAATCGATGATGGACTATTATCGCTCTTCCTATACCAATACCAGCATTTTGGGTGGCTTAACAACAGGCATCGGCGGGTTTATGACATCCGTAACATTTGCCAGCATCGATACTGCATCGATGGGCCTGCAACTCTATCGCCTTTCACAACGATTTGCTATTCTAAATGGCTTTGACGGCAGCGATCCCCTGCAACACGACAAGATCATGAATATTTATTTCACAGCCCTGGGACTAAACGCCGTAGCCCAGGCCACATTGAAAAGCCAGTTGCTAAAAGCACATGAAGTAGCGGGTTCCGGGCGGACATCGAATAGCATAGTACTGCGATTAATTGTGAACATGGGGAAACTCGTAGGTAAGAATCTTTCTTCTAAAAGTGCGGGGCGGCTGGTGCCAATTGTCGGTGGTATTGCAGGAGCTTCGCTTAATTATGCCTTTGCCCGAAAAACAAGTGATGCAATGAAAAAAGCTTATAAAAGAGCCTATTTTGAGGAGTGGCAATAACGGCCCCGCGCTTAAGATGCGGCACAAAAACTATGCTTAGACTTTAAGGAATTCCCACCTTCTTAAGAGACTTAACAAGGTGAATATTTTTCGCGGCTTAGCTGCTCACCGCTTCTCCTCCATTTACATGAATAACCTGTCCCGATATATAGGAAGCGTCTTTAGAAGCCAGGAATACATACGCCGGAGCTACCTCCGAGGGCTGCCCGGGACGCCCCATATGGGTTGACTTACCGAACTCAGCTACGTGGTCCTTATCAAAGGTGGCCGGGATAAGCGGCGTCCATATGGGACCGGGCGCCACCGCATTTACACGAATACCTTTGGGCGCAAGGTCATCGTTAAGCGAACGGGTAAAGCCGACGATGGCTCCTTTGGCCGCCCCGTAGTCGATCAAATATTCACGCCCCTGGTAGGCGACCACGCTGGTGGTATTGATGATGCTATCGCCATCTTTTAGATGTGGCGCCGCCGCCTTGGTGATGTAAAACATGGCGATGACGTTGGTATGAAATGTTTTCTCTGTCAGCTCCAGGTCTACATTCGCGATCCCCTGCCGCACGTGCTGTTCTCCGGCGTTGTTTACCAGAATATTGAGCCCGCCCAGCTCCTCAACCACCGATTCCACACAGGAGGCGCAGAACTCCTTGTCCCGGATGTCGCCCCGGAGCACGAGGCATTCCCGGCCCTCCTCTTCAACCATCTGCTTGGTTTGCTCAGCGTCCTCATCCTCTACGAGATAAATGATGGCTATATCGGCCCCTTCGCGTGCAAAGTGTACCGCTACGGCACGCCCGATGCCGGAATCACCGCCGGTAATCAGAGCCACCTTGCCTTGCAGCTTTCCACTTCCTTTATAATCATCCCTGATGATCTCCGGCTTTGGATGCATCTCCCCTTCATCGCCGGGCTGAGACTGCTGCTGTTCGGGCAGTTCTTTCTCTTCTAATTCTTCTTTTTCCATAAAAAATTTTATGTGTTAACATTTCATATCAAAATGCGTTTTCAATGATTTCTGAGCGCTTCAATTAACTCATCTTTATCCATATCCGAACGCCCTTCTATTCCTACTTCTTCGGCTTTATCATACAGTTCATCTTTGGTCCATTTCTCATATTTTTTATGCTTCCCGCCTTTCTCTCCGGGATTATCGGCATTGGCAATACGTGCCGCCTTTTCTTTGCTCATGCCTTGGTCTCTGAGTTCTTCGTACTTGTCTTCGTCTTTGATGCGATTTGAATTATTCTTATTTGGCATAATTTCCTCTCTGTTCTTACGAATTAAGGTTATATCTATTAAAATCAAGTAAAATGCATCAATTACGTACCTATACTCGTGTCATCGGTACATCATGCAGCTATATCATTGATACATCATTTTTCCGTGCAGGTTTCACACTCGTAAATCAAGTCTTAAAAAGAGATTTTGACGATGAAAAGCTAATGTATGTTTTAATTGCTTCTGATTTTGTAGTTCAGATTGCAAATTTTGTGTAGCAATTTCCCTGATATTATCTCTCCCCGCAGCAAAAATTACTTCAATTAAATCATTGGAAGTTCTGTATCTAATCTGAAGAAAGATGATGATATTCGGGAGGAATCAGGTTATATCAATGTATTAACAGTCTCATGTTTCACGAATTTGCTTAGAAGGATGAGTGAAAACAAAACGTATAACACCAAAAGCGATTTTATTGAATATCATGAGAATATTGCAGATCACCTTCTGCCCTGGCTGAAAGGTCTTCCGCTTATGCTCAGCCGGTTCCGTGACAAGGCAAAAAACATTGAAACCAACAGAGGGAAAATGAATACAATTACATAAATACGAAACCTCTTTATCCATTATGCGATGCAAACCACATTAATCGAATCAAAAATAAATGGTAAAAAGGTAAAAGGACAAGGCCACCTTCAACCCGAAGCAAATAACTGGATCGGGATTTTTGAGGTTGCCCCCGATTTACTTGATGGCGATAGCAAGGGCTGGAAATCAAAGGTGGTTGACTATGAGGGTATTTTTACCTGTGAAGAAAAAGGTACCGTAGGAAAAGGAAGAGGAAAAATTATTCATGTACGTTTAGAAAAATCAACAACTAAAGTGGTTATCAACATAGAGGGAATTGAGCCACCTAAACTTGAAAATAAATCCCTCGAAGACAGCCTGCAAATCGGTTATAACGAAAACTTATCCTACCTCTGATCCATCCTCAATATTTTCTAAGAAGTAGTTCTACTTCCTGAACTTTTTATATGCATACATCGCCACCCCCACTATCAGGACAACTAAAATGATAGCGGTCCAAAAACCGGCTTTAAAAATGCCTGCGATAATCTCACAACCGGGTAAAAATAAAAGTGTGGTTAAAACGGCAAGTACACTTAGTTTATTCATTTTCATAGTTTTTTCCCCTCATGAATATATTTAAAGTTGAAGTAGCGAAAGATTATCCAGCATAATGCGGCCCAGGCAAAGCCCAGTGCCCATCCGGCCAGAACATCCGTGGGATAATGCACACCCAGGTAAACGCGGCTTACGCCTACTAAGAATGTAAGTATTATTGCAACAATAATACTGTAAATTTTCAGGGTCCTGCTCTTTTGAAAGTACGAGAGCATCGCGGCCAGCGATAAATAGATGACGGCCGACATCAACGTATGTCCACTCGGATAGCTTGGGTCCAGCGTGGCCGTTAAGTGCGGTATTATATCCGGGCGTTCGCGCATAAACAGAAGTTTTAATCCTGACATTAATATCACCCCAAGTAATGAAGCACCGATAATAAGCCATGCCTGCCCGTAATGCTTTTTCAGAAAAAGGAAACCGGCTACCGACAGTACAATGATAATAAGCAATGTTTTACTGCCAAGAGCCGTAATATCACGTGCTATTTCCGTTCCCCATTCCGGGCCGACAGGCTTTGTGGGATCGTCTGCCTGACGTAGTGAGGAGAGAACGTACTGATCAAACGAACGGGTTTCTTTATCGCTGATCTGATCGCTTATTTCTACAAACAACCAAACACCGGCAATGAGCACCAAGCAGGTTATAATAATTCCCAGCTCGCGGAATATACCTTTTGAATAACCGAATGCATTCCACTTAAAACTCATAAGGGCAGTCCAATTTCTTTGCGATTGAACTGCCCCGGAGTGTTACTGCTCGCTATCAAGACTGGCCGTGGTTTATCTTCTTCTTGTAGTAGTTGATAATTCCACCATGCAACACCGCATCTTTTTGGCGCTGGCTAAGCGTGTGGGTTACCTTGTACTGCTTGCCTTTTGTTTCGTTTGTGAGAATGACGTCTTCTCCTTTTTCAATCGCAGAACGAATATCACTAACCGAGAGTATATCTCCCTGGTCGATGTCCTCGTAATCTTCATCATTCTTGAACTCCAGCGGCGGAATACCAAAGTTCGCCAGGTTTTGCCAACCGATACGTGCGTAGCTCTTGGCAATTACCGCACGCTGTCCCAAATAACGCGGGGCGATAGCAGCATGCTCGCGACTGGATCCCTGGGCATAGTTTTCGCCGGCAATTACCACATGTCCGCCATGCTCATTTTTGGCTTCCATCGCACGTTTGTGGAAATTCTTGTCAACGACATCAAGGGTAAACTTACTGATCTCGGGAATGTTACTACGGAACGGCAGCACTTCTGCACCTGCGCGTAAAATCTCATCCGTAGAAATATCATCGCCCATTTTAAGGAGCACCGGAACTTTAAAGTCAGACAGCGCATCAAAATCAGGCATGCTTGAAATATTAGGCCCTTTTTTGATTTCACCGCGTTCTTCTTTCGGCTTCGGTGCCTGCAGCATATCCGTATTCACAATCGGATTATCAAGCTCCTTGAATTTCGGATACTTCATGTCGTAAAGCTCCTCCAGGTCGCGCGGATCGGTAATTTTACCTGTTAGTGCTGAGGCAGCAGCTGTTTCCGGACTTACCAGAAAGACCGAATCTTCGGGCGTTCCGGAACGATCAGGGAAGTTACGCGGTACCGTACGCAGGCTGTTTTGGCCTGATGCCGGCGCCTGCCCCATACCAATACATCCGTTACAACCAGCCTGGTGGATACGTGCACCCGACTGAACCAGGTTCAGCATCACCCCGTTATTTACCATATTTTCGATGATTTGCCGGGAGGTCGGGTTAATATCCCAGGATACATCACCGTGTACCGTTCGTCCTTTTACAATTTCACCGGCCATCCAGAAATCACGGTAACCGGGGTTGGCAGAAGAACCTACATACGACTGGTAAATATCCTGCCCTTCTACTTCGCGAACCGGAACAACATTGCCCGGGCTGCTGGGCAGTGCAATGAGCGGTATGATATCATCAAGAATTAGTTCTTCGTACTTGTCATATTCTGCACCTTCATCGGCGACCAGCTCAACAAACTCCTCTTCCCTGCCCTGCGACCTCATAAAACGCTTCACTTCATCATCGGCAGGAAATACAGATGTGGTAGCCCCCATCTCGGTACCCATGTTGGCAATTACGTGGCGGTCCATCGTGGAAAGATTCTTCAGTCCTTCGCCAAAATACTCGATTACATATCCTTTGGCGCCGTCTACATCGTAGCGGCGAAGCATCTCAAGAACCACGTCCTTGGCACTTACCCAGTCGGGCAAATTTCCTTTTACTTCAACACCCAATACTTTCGGCATTTTCAAATACAGCGGTTCGCCGGCAATGGCAAACGCTACGTCGAGCCCACCAGAACCAATCGCAAGCATTCCCATGCAGCCTGAAGCAGGCGTATGACTATCGGAGCCCGCCAGCGTTTTACCGGGTATAGCAAACCGTTCCGTTTCAATCGGGTGGCTCACGCCATTTCCGGGACGACTAAACCACATACCAAAACGCTCGGCTGCAGATTTCAGAAATACGTGATCATCCGGATTCTTAAAGTCTGTCTGTATCAGGTTGTGATCAACGTACTGGCAGGAAACTTCCGTTTTAGCCTCATCCAGCTCCATCGCTTCCAGCTCCAACATTACCATGGTTCCGGTTGCATCCTGCGTCAGGGTTTGGTCAATTTTTAACCCGATCTCTTTACCGGGTTCCATTTCGCCGTCAACAAGGTGACTTTTTATTAATTTTTGCGTTACGTTAAGTGGCTTGCTCATATACCTTTTTTCCCGTTTTTAAAATTATCGCATTAATTGATCTAAAATAACCATTATTAAATAAAAAATCGTTCAACTCGTCTTGTTTGGCTTAATTTATATCGCTTCAATATAAGGGATACTTAAAATGATGGACGTGCCAACTATTTACAAATTCTGTATGTTTTACAAATTGAATTCATTAAATAATGATGGATAATCACGTTACTATCTATTTTTCTAAATGATTTTTTGCAATTTAAGTTGCATTAAGGGTTTGATAAATGTATCGTTAAAGAAAGAGAAGGGTGGGAAATTCCGATTTTCGATATAATATTGCCTTTCTTACTTATAGTTTATATTGAAAATTACAGAATTAGCATACCTGCTAATAAAATTCGATTAGTCACACATTTTAACTTTAGAAATAAACCAACGGTAAAAATTTATGATTCGTCACGTCGTAATGTGGAAACTCAAAGATAAGGCTGAAGGAGCTTCAAAGCAGAAGAATGCCGAAAAAATGAAGCTCATTCTTGAAGGCCTGAAGATTAATATTGATGAAATAAAAAATGTTGAAGTCGGCATCAATATTAATGACGAAGATGACAGCGATGAAGCCTGGGACGTTGTGTTGATCTCGGATTTTGAGACTGAGCTCGATTACACCATGTATACCCGTAATACCCATCATAAAAAAGCGATCAAATTTATTAATGCCGTAATCGAAGAGCGACGATTTGTGGATTACAAGGTAGATGTTTAATGACAGAGGGCAACAAGCGAACGGCAGGCGCAGCGATTCTGCTATTTCACGTTTGCCGTTTGCCTTTACGCGCTTTTTTCACCAATTCTCCGAAAAGCGCACGCTGTAATGGTATTTGAGGCAGGTATTCGGGGTGCCACTGCACGCCAATCAGGTAATCGAAGCCGGGATGCTCAATCGCCTGAATAATATTTGCTTTGTCTTTTGCTGTTGCCGTAAGTTCATCCCCCAGCTCATCAACGGCTTGGTGATGCAGCGCGTTGACCCACGCTCCGCCACTTCCTGTAATGTGGTAAAGACGGCTGCCCTGTTTAATGGAAACGGGTTTTTGCGGCCAGATGGTGTACACTTTGGGTACTTCGGTATAAAACCCGGTGATATCCTGGTGCAATGTCCCCCCAAATTTTACATTAATGAGCTGCGCACCCCTGCAAATGCCCAAAACCGGAATTCCTCGAGTACACGCATGTTCAAGCAATGAAAACTCCAACTCATCGCGTGCATTCGTATCAACCTTTTTCTTTGTCGAGAAAATATTCCTGAATACAAACAGCAACGGATAGAAAAAGAACGAAACAATCCTGATAAACCATAGCCGTAATCCCCGGGGCTTGGGTTTGTTATAAAGTTTATTCTCCAGCAACTCACCATAACGCCCGGGGTTGATGTCTGCTCCACCTCCCAATATCAGTCCGTCTAATTCAACATCGGCGGGCTTACCGGGATGAATCCTCACCGGATGGCCACCCTGCAGCCAAACTGCTGCCGCCGTAAACAGCCACGCCGAAATCCCTCCTTCTTGTGGACCGGTTATTCCTATTACAGGTTTGGAACTATTCATCAAGATCTAATAAAATGGCAATTGTTTCGGCCCACTCCTTACGAAAAGAGACTATTACCTGCTTCCGGCGCAGAAGATACAAACGGCTCAGTTTATCCATCATCTGCGGCATTGTAGTTAGTTTCTCAACTTTCATCCAATAATTTAGCTCGTCCATTAGTCGCCAATCGGGATCATCGATGTTACTATTGGGCAGACGATAATGAAATGCGGGACGCGGCTTATTCTTCTCATCTTTTAGTGCTTTTTGAACTTTTTCGGGTTCAGTCATTGCAAATACCGGCATTAAGTCGACCGGGCGATTGCGTGTTGCATTATGCAAAATATAATCATCAATGAACCGCTCCTTGGTGGGCTGATATGAAGGTTCCAAAACCTTTTTTACATAGGTTTCCGGAAAAGGATCGACAAAGGGCGAAAGTTTGCGCGTCATATTAATCTTCAGCTCCCGCAGCAGCCACGGGTATAACAGAAGAAAAGCCCGAAGATATTTCAGCAATGTGCTAACCTCAGTATCCGGGCATTCAATATTAATATGCATGCCAAAAGCGTGAATTAATGAAACGCCCGTCCCCTCTGCCTTTCGCTCCTGCAATGCAGCCCGCAAAGGTTCCAGCCCCTGGGCCTGATCCATTGCAACCGGTGGCATTACTATTTCAATAGGAACAACAGTCTTGGCCAACCGGTCCAGCATGTCTTCAATCGAAATTCCACCTTCCTTACTTTTAAAATCGATTCCCCATTTTTTAAGCGAATCATCGTTGGCCATCCGGCGCAAAATACGGGCATCCAGCTCTACGCGAAAATTTCCAAATTCGGTATCAGCAACCTCATAATGATAACGGTGCCCCTTCATAATACGTCCGCCATAAACCGACTGAATAATGTCAGCCGCTTCTTTAAGCTCAATGCCGGCAAATTCCAACTCAAATCCTACTTTCCGGGTTATTCCCCGGGCGGTGGTTACGGGTATTAGTGATGTCATATTAAATGTATACTTTTTTGAAAGATAAGCAGTACCGAACGATTATCGAATCCGTACCGTCAAAACAATTACCTTACATGTAAAACCTTGAAAAGGGAGCTATTTTAATTTGTCTCTAACCTTATTTCTTGGCATAATTTTCTTCAATATACGCAATTGGCACAATCCTTAATCTTACATTTAGTATCATGAAACGAATTCTTATTGCCTGTCTCTGTTTTATCCTTTTTCCTTTACTCCTTTTCGCCCAACAAGAAACAACGGTTTTTCAGGGAGCAAAAATTATTCCTATTAGTGGTGATCCCATCGATTCCGGTGTACTCGTCGTTCAAGACGGAACGATTGAAGCCATTGGCGCGAAAGGTGAAATTGATATTCCCGATGGTGCCAACGTAGTTGATGCTACCGGGAAAGTAATCATGCCCGGCCTGGTTGACACGCACTCCCACATTGGTGAAGGCTCCGGGGGTGATCGCTCCTCGGCCATGCACCCGGATGTACGCATCATGGATACCATTGATCCGCGCAGCGATTCTTTTAAAAAAGCGCTTGCCGGCGGAATAACTTCCGTAAACGTCATGCCCGGTTCCGGCCATTTAATGAGCGGACAAACCGTTTATCTGAAACTGCGGGATGCCAATACGGTTGAAGATATGCTGTTTGTAGACGACCCCGGCGAAGATATTGCCGGCGGACTCAAAATGGCAAACGGAACCAACCCGATTGGTGACGGCCCTTTTCCGGGAACCCGTGGTAAGTCGGCGGCGATGGTGCGCGAGCTGTTCATCAAAGCACAGGAATATAAACAGAAAGTGGAAAGTGCCGATGGAGACGAAGAAAAAATGCCCTCCCGCGATATCGGTATGGAAACGCTCATTGAGGTTCTCGATGGCGAGCGTATTGTCCATAATCATACCCACCGCCATGATGATATACTCACTGCCATTCGGCTCTCAAAAGAGTTCGGATACCGGCTGGTACTGCATCACGTCAGCGAAGCGTGGAAAGTCGCCGATGAAATTGCCGAGGCCGACGTACCCGCATCAATCATCGTTTTAGATTCTCCCGGTGGTAAAATGGAAGCCGTTGACATTAAATATAAGAACGGCGCCGTGCTTGAAGATGCCGGTGTAACTGTTGGCTACCATACCGACGACGGTATCACTGATTCGCGCGTGTTTTTGCGGTCCGCTGCGTTTGGCGTACGGGCCGGCATGAGTCGCGAAGCCGCCCTCCGGGCCCTCACCATTGCCAATGCAAAGATGATGGATATAGAAGAGCGTGTAGGCACCCTCGAAGAAGGTAAAGACGCCGATTTTATTATCCTTTCGGGCGATCCGCTCAGTGTTTACACCCATGTAGAAGAAACGTGGGTTGAGGGAAAAAAACGATTCGACCGTTCGAATCCCAAAGATAAAGACTATGCCACCGGTGGTTACGATGTTTATCGGGGCAACATTCACTTGCATGACCACTAAGATTTTCACACATCAAAATTTTATTTCTATGATACGCAAAACAATATTTACAACGCTCTTTCTCGCTTTATTCGTCGGCTCCGGTATGGCTCAAATTGCTGTTAAAGCCGACACGCTCTATACCATGAACGGCTCTGCCATTACCGATGGCGTGGTACTCGTACAAGACGGTAAAATTGAAGCTGCCGGATCAGCAGCAGATATCCAAATTCCAGATGGTTATGAGGTTCACGAAGCGGTAGTTGCAACACCCGGACTGATCGATGCCCATTCTGTAGTAGGGTTAGCCGGTATTTACAACCAAGACAGCGACCAGGATCAGCTGGAGGAGTCAAACGCTTTTCAACCTGAATTACGGGCTATTGATGCGTACAATGCGCGTGAAGAGCTGGTTAAATTTCTAATGAATAAAGGTATCACCACCATTCATACCGGACATGGACCGGGTGCACTGGCCAGCGGCCAAACTATGATTGCCAAGACAAGCTATAACACGGTAGAAGAAGCCGTCATCGATTCGGCTACAATGGTTGCTTTTACGCTGGGTTCGGGCGTCAGTCGTAATTATAGCACGCCCGGTACCACAGCAAAAGGCGTTGCTATGTTGCGGCAAAATTTCATCAAGGCGCAAGAATATGCTGAAAAGATGGACGGCGAAAACGCTCCGTCGATAGATCTAAAAATGGAAGTGATGGCCGATGTATTAAACGGAGATATCACCGCTCTGATTACGGCTCAAACAGCGCAGGATATCTTAACCGCTATTCGCCTCCAGGAAGAGTTCGGATTTGAAATGATCCTGGACGGAGCAGCGGAAGCGTATCTGGTAATGGATAAAATTAAAGAAGCCGGAGTTCCCATTATCATTCACCCTACCTTAGTACGAACCTATGGGGGCACACAGAATGCCAGTTTTGAAACTGCCGGCAAAGTACAGGAGGCAGGTATTCCTATGGCCTTTCAAAGCGGGTATGAGGGCTATGTACCCAAAACACGCGTAGTCCTGTATGAGGCGGCCCTGGCAACAGCCAATGGCCTTGACCGGGACGCAGCGCTGCGTGCTTTAACGATCGACGCTGCCGAAATTTTAGGTATCACCCAACAGGTGGGTTCTCTGGAAGAAGGCAAAGACGCCGATATCGTTCTGTATGATGGCGATCCTTTTGAATACACAACGCATATCGAAAAAGTCATTATTGACGGAAAGCTGGTGAAAGGAGAATAAAAGTATAAGGGAATGAGGGTATAAGGTTTTTTTGTGTTAAAAAGAACCCTTTATTCTCCTTAGGGTAACATTTTATGTTATCATTCGTACATTTCTGTATCAATGCTAATAAAACCTAAATAGTTATGGCAGGACAAGGCTCTACAGGTAATGTAATTGCGGCGCTGGCAAGCTTTTTCATTCCGGGTTTGGGACAACTTCTTCAGGGACGGTTAATCCTGGCGGGAATACAGTTTGTTTTGGCAGGCGTTCTATGGATTTTCTTGCTGGGCTGGATTATCCATCTCTGGTCTATTGTTGACGCTGCTGTTTATAAAGGATCGTGAATGCAATGGGTAATCAAGAAAAACCTGAGCGCGTTCCTATAAATGGTATTCTTGATCTGCATACATTCAGGCCTGATGAACTCGGCAGCCTCATTCCCGAATACATTGATGCCTGCCGGGGAAAAGAGATCTATCAGCTTCGCATTATTCACGGCAAAGGAACCGGCAGCTTGCGGCGGTCGGTGCATGCCCTCCTCGACCGCAACAAACAAGTAAAGAGCTACCGGCTGGCCGGCGACCGCAGCAGTTGGGGTGCCACACTGGTTGAGCTGAAGAAATAGCATACGCAACTAAGCCAATCTTTTCCTATCCTTTCCCTTCTCACTTCACTGAAAATATTATTCGTTTTTGCCGATGGAAACTAATACATCTGATGCATTAAAAAACGCGCTTGAAAACCAAATTCGGCGTTTAGAGCAAAAAACCGCTGATTTAGAAAAACTGAGCAGCCGGATTTCTGCTATTCGGTTTTTTGATTTTGCTCTGGCACTGGTACTTCTTTTCCTGGCGGCCCGATCAGATAGTGCTTTTCTGTTTTGGCTCATCCTGGTATTGGGAGTGGGTGTATTTATGGGACTGGTCTCCTGGCATCGCACCATTGACAACGCAATTGAGCGATTTAAGGGATGGATAACTATTCGCAGGCACCATCTGGCGCGCATGGAACTCAACTGGAAAAACATTCCACCTCTTCCCGATCATAAAAATTACGATCAACACCCGTTTGCAAAAGATTTTGATATTGTTGGTCAACATTCACTGCTTCAGCTTATAAATACAACCACATATCCCGGAGGTAAAGCCCGGCTGGAAGAGTGGCTAATCAAAGAAGTACCTGAACTGACGGAAATAAAAAAGAAACAAACACTTGTTGAAGAACTTAAGCCAATGGCCCACTTCCGGGACCGGCTGCATCTTTATGCAACCCTGGCTCAAGACAAGAAATCTGCCCCAGACTGGAGTATGGACAACCTGATTGTATGGCTGCAATCCACGCAACAGAAAGGATTTACACTTCCGCTGACAATTTTAGGAACCCTGGCTGCGCTCAATATTGTACTATTGGCGCTATTCCTTGCCGGCATTTTAAAACCGTATGTCATTATCTCATTTGTAATCTATTTATGCACCTATAATTTCTACAGTAGTAAAGTTTCGGGCTTATTCAATGAAGCCAGCCAAATTCAAAGCCTGTTAGGCCAGTTCCGGGAGGTGCTGCTATATCTGGAATCGTTTTCATTTAAAGAAAAGACCCATCTGCAAAAATTCTGTGCTATTTACCAGTCGGGTGATCAAAAACCCAGCATCTATCTGAAGAAGATTATCCGCATCGCCTCAGCAGCTTCATCTCAATCCAGTGAGCTTGTCTGGCTTCTGCTGAATATGATTGTACCCTGGGATATGTATTTTGCAAAAAAACTGAACGCATTTAAAACCGACCTCGAACCAAAGCTAAGCGTATGGCTCGATAGGTTCTACCAGCTTGAAGCGCTAAACTCGATGGCCAACTTTGCATGGTTGAATTCCGGTTATACCTTTTCAGTTCCAAAAGAAGATACAGACGCACCTGTTTTTAAAGCAACCGATTTGGGGCACCCGCTGATAGCCAAACACAAGAAAGTGACGAATGATGTTATCATCGAAAACATCGGCAATATACAACTTGTTACCGGTTCCAATATGGCTGGAAAAAGTACCTATCTGCGCACAATCGGTATCAATCTGGCCCTGTGCTTTGCCGGGGGACCGGTCAATGCATCTTCGTTCCAAACTTCACTATTCCGCCTGTTTTCAAGTATTAATGTTACCGATTCGCTGGATGAAGGACTCTCTCACTTCTATGCCGAAGTTAAGCGGCTCCGTGTCCTTCTCAACAAGCTTGAGCAGCAGCACGAACATCCCCTGTTTTTTATGGTTGATGAAATCTACCGCGGTACAAACAACCGCGAACGCCTGACCGGGAGCACCGCATTTCTAAAATACGTGGCTGGCAAAGACGGTGTGGGACTTATTTCAACGCACGATTTAGAACTGGCACAGCTTGAAGATGAAATTGAAACATTAAGCAACTGGCACTTCGAAGAGACGATAGAAAACGGCAAAATGAGTTTCGAATACAAGCTTAAACCCGGCCCCTGTCCTTCTACCAATGCCCTTAAAATTATGGAGATGGAAAACCTGCCTACGTAGTTAATTAAGAATTAGGAAATAAAATTAATTATTTTTTCATCTTTCTTAATCCTGTAACAAGTTCAGGATGACATTTTCTATTAATGGGGCGCTTATTTTCCTTTTCTCACCTCACCATTCTTCATTTTTTAATTATTAATTCCTGATTCTCCTGTAACCTTTCTCTTTTTTTTCAGTGTAACCTACTGAAGACCATAGATAACATAATCAGTCACGTTGGATTCGAATTCGGATAATACATTAATGCTCAAGGTGAAGTCCGGTAAGCTTGATAAACTGGGACTCTTGTTTGAACGATACAATCGCAAGCTGTTCAGCTACTTTTACCGGCTCACGTATTGCCGCGATCTCAGTGAAGATCTGGTACAAGGTGTGTTTGAACGGATTATAAAATACCGGCATACCTACGAAAGTACCGATGCATTTTCGACCTGGATTTACCGCATCGCCCGGAACCTTCACATCGATCACTATCGGAGGAACGGGCGTGAATACCAGCTGGATGAAAATTTTGACTTCGATAACATAAAAGCCGAAACCGATGATGATCTATTTGAACCAAATAAAGATCACGAATTAGAATTACTGAAAATGGCTATGACAAAACTTGATCCTGTAAAAAAAGAAACCCTGGTCTTAAGCAGGTTCGAAGGATTTAAGTATAAAGAAATCGCCGGCATCATGGATTGCAGCGAAAGTGCCGTTAAGGTACGCATTTTCAGGGCCATCAATGAGCTGAAACAGATTATTACAGAACTCAGAAGTGCAAACGATTATGAATAACGAACAACATATTGATCTGATTACTGCTTACATCGACGGAAGTCTGACTCCTGACCAGCGCGCCCGATTTAACACACTTGTTGATGAAGGTGAGATAGATATACTGCAGGTAAAAGAGATGGAATCGCTTTATAGGCAGATGGGCAAGCTGCCGGACGTGGAGCCTGATAACAAATTACGGGACCGATTCTACACCATGCTGGCAGACGAACAGCAGAAACAGGTTCCTCCACTTTCTGCCCAAATTGTAATAAAACAGTGGATCGAACAGCTGCAACAGCATCTTACAATGCAGCGTGCAATCGTTGCCTGTGGGATCTTTGCAATCGGTATGCTCATCGGCAACTGGATGACACCATTCCAAAATTACCGGGGCGAACTCTCTGCCCTTTCAACAGAAGTTTCACAAATGCGTGAAGTCATGATGATGAGCCTGCTGGATGACAAATCGGCTACGGAGCGCCTTAAAGCCGTGAATATCAGCACGGACATCCAATCGGTTGATTCGCGCATTACCGATGCGTTGTTCCGGACGCTAAACAACGATCCCAATGTGAATGTACGCCTGGCTGCGGTAGAAGCGCTCGTTCAACATGCGTCTGCACCGAAGGTCAGAGAAGGCCTTGTCGCCTCCATACAAAAACAGGAATCGGCACTGGTTCAAGCCGCACTGGCCGATGCCATGTTAATCCTGCAGGAACGGCAATCAATTGATGAGTTTCAGCAACTGCTTAATGAGGACGAACTCGACCCAAGCATACGAACAAAACTCGAAAATACAATCGCAGCGTTAAGCTAAATACCCTCGTATGAAATTCAGAAACGTATTTATACTCCATCTTTTCATCATCATGATGCTAAACCCCTCTGCTTTATTGGGTCAGGATTATACGCAAACCATCAAGCGTACACTTCGGTTCACCC
>JAFGWN010000028.1 GCA_016937115.1 Balneolaceae bacterium
ATTTATAACGGAATTTCTTCGGAAATATTATCGTAATTTTGGTCGGAAGAAAAATATCTCGGCTAAATTTAATGATAATTTAAAGCCCCATATATTTTCTTTAACAAGATCCTGACTTTTTGTTCCGCGAAATCCATATTCGAAACTGAGGTCAACCGAGGAATTGGAATTCGGTGAAAGCAGTCCCAAACCCGCCGACAACATAATTGTATCAATATTTTCGCCATTTAGTTCCAAATGGCCACTATCGTAAGAAGCGCCAAAACGGTATTTAAATTGAGATAAAAATTTATCTGATCCTGTTACGAAAGGGAAATAACTAACACCGGCGCCTACCCTGAAACGATCGGTAAATACCTGTTCATTTTCATTCTTTAAATCATTCGTGTAATTCGACCACTTCTGATAAAGCGCTTCGGTCGTGAGCGCCAACCTGTTACTTGCTTTGTATGTAATGCCGGTTGTCAGCCCCAGAGGCAGTTGTATAGAGCCTTCCGCAAGTGTAATATCGTCATCTGCTTCATCATCGGGGCCAACCAAAGCCGAACTTTCTTCCTGTACCCGCTCACTGTTCAGTTCAACCGGCAAGTTCAAGGTGGCACCAAAATTTAACTCATCCCCCTCTTTTGCTACCGAGGGTACCGTTACAAAGACACCAAAGCGGTTGCCAAATCCTGACCCGCTGCTCTGTTCTGTAAACCTAACGGGCTGATAAAAGGTCCCCTCGTCAAGAGCAGAATCAGCGATCGTTGTTTGAAACTCGTTGTCAATCGAAGCATATACCAGTGAAGGTGCGTATCCTACAGATATATTGGAATTGATCTTCCAGCCGAATCCTACTTCTATGCGATTTACTCCGCCGCTGCCGGTATTCTGGCTGTCAATTAAAAGCGTATCCTGCGATGCGCCACTTCCGACGATTTTGGTACTGCTCTCTGTAACCTGAAAAGCGGCCTGTGTATAAGGCGTAAATGAAGCCGAAATCCCAAATTTATTTTTATAGACAGGCAACTGTAACTGAAATTGGTCAACATAAATAAGGGAATTGCGTGCTGTGCCAAAGTTGTCTTCAGCGCTAAAATTACTTATGCCCACACCCCCTGTAGCCATGCCGTATACCGTACTACCCCAATGGGCGGGGTTTGCCATACTTGCTACTGCTGGCTCCAAATATGAAACACCGAATATACCCATGCCATCGGCGGCCGAGCTCCCATAGTCTACAGGAAACCCTATGCCAAACTGCGAATAAGCTGAACCCTCATCCACAAGGCTGTCATCGGTTTGTGCAAATGTTGTAAAACTGCTAAAGCACAGGAATAATATTATTAATAATCGTTTCTGCAAGCTTAGTTGTTTTCTGTTTTAGTGGAAGTGATAATTACTTTCGGGCTGTTTACCGATCCGGCCTGATCGTTAAAAATTATGCTCGAACGCAGCGCGCCATTATTACGGCTAAATGTAACATAAAAGGTTTGGTCTGAACTCACATTTTCTAAAAAGCGGCCAAGTATATCTCCCGTTATATCAATGTAATATGCGCCGTCATCCGATTGGTAAAATCCGGTTCCGGTAGGTAACCCGAGTGCATTGCCGGGATCAATGGACTGAGGGAGTTCATCACCCTCAACTAAATGCAGCCGCAGGCTTCCTTGAGTGGGACGCACCACATTTGTACCCAGGGGCGAGCTGTTTAATAGGGTATTATCGCGATAAAATACCAGTTTGACCTGGCTAATATTTCGGGCGCCCAGGTTTTCACGGGAAAAGTCGAAGTTAAACCGGAACACCCGCTCAAGTGTATTGTGAATAATCTGAGAGCCGGGGTCGGGGGCTGTTACGTTTGTCCGATCTGCAGTGAAAGCCCACTCTTCAAAGTTAATACTCAGTGAGTCACTTACGGTGCTATCGGCGGCTTCCGAAATATTTAAATTTGTTGCCAGAATCTTGCTTTCACCGGGGTTGATGGCAATAATCTTGGCAGAGTTTTGAGGCACAATAGCCAGTCCGGGAAACTGGCGAACGTAAGAGGAATCCCGTGTAGAGGTGGTGTCATTGTAAAACGCTCCATACTTCTGCACCCAGCTGCTGGAAAGATCAACAGTGACGGTATCCTCATTCGTAACGGTAAAGGATCCTACCGGAGCTCCCGTCGTCTGCACATCATCATCAATATTAATTTCATTTCCCCGAAAGATATTTGCGAGTTCAACGACATCATACTGTTGGGCAGCCAGGGTATCACCATAAACGTCATCTTTACTGATTGCCAACCGAAGCTGCATTCGCGTATCGGCGTCAATCGAGCGGGTAGTATCTTTGGCTTCCAAATCTGGCCGTATAAGAGCTGTGGCTGAAATGTCACCAAATACAGGATCCTGATATCGGCCGGTTGAAAACAGGTTCAACGATCCGGAAATGGCTGAAAGCGTATCTCCCTGCAGCTGACTTAGTTCAAGTGTATCAACCTGCACATCGGCTCCGGAGCCTGGAAATGAGCTGCCTACCGAACCTGAATCTTTACATCCTCCAACCTGCAGTAAAACTATAATGCTAAAAATAAGTGTACCGATTGCCCGACTTCTGCGTGGCAATTTTTCTATAATTTTATACAACGAACTAATACTCCAATTTTATCTTTAAAAAATTATTCTTCTTCGTCTGTTCCGGCTATCCCTTCATAGTAGGTAGCAAACTTATCCGAGACCGCTTCGGGTGATCCCTGAATTTTCGTTGCATTGATATCCAATGCCTTAAACTCATCATCCAGTTGATCTTTTATACGATTGCCGGTTACGATATGATCGGAAAACTGTAGTCCCAATCGGCGCAAATCTACTTTCCCGTCACTGGCAACCTCTTCCTTGTTAAAAGACTCCGGCAGGCCGAGAAGATCTAAAATATTTGCATCAAAGATACCATGATTTTCATCGTGGTGAATATTATAAATGACCTGAGAATCGTTGAACAGATCTTCTTTATATTTTTCCTTTACCAGAAGCGGTATCAATCCCGATGCCCAGTCGTGGCAATGGATGATGTCTGGCTTCCAACCTAACTTCTTAACTGTTTCCAACACTCCTTTATTGTAAAAAACCAGACGCTCATCATTATCATCATAATGTTCGCCCGAATCGGGATCCATAAATAGCGCTTTGCGCTTAAAATACTTGTCGTTATCGAGAAAGTAGACCTGCAGTTTTGCATTGGGGATGCTGGCTACTTTTATGCGCATCGTTTCTATGTTTTCGCCAACCTCCACTTCAATACCCGAAAGCCGGATTACCTCGTGCAGCCTATTCCTCCGATCATTTATAGTCCCGTATTTGGGTAAGAGAATCCGAATTTCAAATCCTTTGTCCTGCAAAGAGGCCGGCAAAAAACGAAGCAGGTCGGCCGTGTTGGTCATGCGGGCAAATGGGGATATTTCAGCTGCGGCATATAATACTTTCATAAATAGTTTTTAGGAACTTTGTTAAAAGTTAGTTGTTATGGTCGGAGTCAGGATTTTCTTTATCCGAATAGAGTTGATCAACCTCATCATCGATAGAATAGAAATCGAACAGAGTGTCGCTTCGCAATCCAAGCCGGAGCGTCTCTAATGGTATTACTTCGGCAGGTGCTATATTACCTAAATTTACGTTACTTCCGAATTTTTTTATAAACCAAACCTGCTGCTCTTTGCGGGGAGCTTCAAAAATGAGGTTTTCTACAGAAATCTGATCTGCTATTTCATCAATCAACCCAGATCGTATTTCGCCATTGGGACGGAATACGCCTACTGTACCGCTTTCCCGGGCTTCACAAATCACTTTCCATGCACCAGCTTCCAACTCTTTCTCAATCATTTTCACCCATTTATAGGGCGGAATAATATCATCCGGATTTTTGCTCCCGATTTCAGAAAGAACGGTCAACTCATTGCTCATCATGCGAATGATATCAAGTTTCCGCTGGTCGGAGAGCCAGATCGTTCCGTTCGATACTTCGGCGTACTTAATATTAAAACGGCTTAGCAGTTCCATATAATTTTCCAGCTGGTCGCGCAGCACATAGGCCTCGAACAGGGTGCCGCCAAGATATACCGGAATACCCGCGTTAGCATAGACTGCCAGCTTGTCCTCCAGGTTCTGGGTGACGTAGCTGGTTCCCCAACCCAGCTTTACAATATCAGTGTAGGACGAGCATGACTCACAAAAATCTTCGGCCTGACGAACGCTAAATCCTTTATCAAGAACTAACGTTACGCCTTTATTTCGCGGTTTTTCGGTGCGGTAGGGAAGATGATTAAGCTTGAATGCCATTTACAGATTTATTTTTCATAAATTAAACGGCTAAATATACTAAAATGAAGGACGTTAATAAAGCTATTACGCATCTATTTGTTTAAGGGCAGATTGATTTCTGTTTTAAGGTAACTTTATGCTGAGAACTATTCACGCCTTAGTACAACACCCTGCAGCGGTTTTAGAGAAACAGGGTCTGTAATTTTAATATTCAATATCCCATCTCCTGCCTGCAATGTATCAAAAAGAAGCCGGTACGATTCCATTGCATCTGCCTCAATTTGATATTCTGCTACCTGCTGCGCTGAAAAGTTAAAGACAAAAATCAGTTTTTCTGCTGATTCTTTTGCAATCCGTGCAAACGCATACATGCCTTTTTCTTTACGAGATAAGTCTTCCCATTCAAAACCATCTGCTGTATGATCCGTCTGGTGCAGCACCGGAGCTGATCGATAGAAATGCAGAAGCGATGTAACAAATTTCTTTATTTCTTTGTGGCCATCGGTATCGAGCAGCGACCAGTTCAACGCGCGGCCTTCCGCCCACTCTTCTCTCTCGGCCAGCTCATTGCCCATAAACAGGAGTTTCTTTCCCGGAAAGCCAACCAGGTACAAAAATAAAAGTTTTAACTGAGCAAATTTTTCATCCAATGTACCCGGCATTTTCGACCAAAGGGATTTTTTCAAATGAACAACCTCATCATGAGAAAACGGCAAAATAAATCGCTCTTTAAACGCAAACGTAACAGGAAACGTAATGGAATGACTCTCTTCTGATCGTTTTTGCGGCGGCTGCTCAAAAAAATGAAGTGTATCATTCATCCAGCCCATATTCCATTTGTAATCAAATCCCAATCCACCCTCGGAAACTGCATGGGTAACACCAACCCATGATGTTGACTCTTCAGCAATCGTCAATACAGATGGATAGTGCTCTTTCAAGAGCCCGTTTAAATCCTGCAAAAAAGCGACGGCGCCCAGGTTTTCCTTCCCACCAAATGTATTGGGCAGCCACTCTCCGGCCTCTTTGGAGTAATCCAGATAAAGCATAGAGGCAACCGCATCTATACGAAAGCCATCCACATGGTATTTTTCGCACCAAAAGAACGCATTGGAGAGTAAAAAATTACGGACGCCGGGTTTTTCAAAATCAAAGTTATGGGTACCCCAGTCGGCATGCACACGACGGCGTTCATCGGCATGTTCATACAATGGCGTGCCATCAAAAAAGGCTAACCCGTGCTCATCTTTTGGAAAGTGCCCGGCTACCCAGTCTAAAATCACTCCGATATTATTTTGATGACACGCATCGATAAATGCCATAAAATCTTCGGGCGAACCGTAACGGCTGGTGGGGGCATAAAACCCCGTCACCTGGTAGCCCCATGAAGGCCCGTACGGGTGTTCCATAACCGGCATCAGCTCAATATGGGTAAAACCCATCTCTTTTACGTAAGGGATAAGCTTATCCGCCAGGGCCCGGTACGATAAAACATCTCCCGATGGTGAGCGACGCCAAGAGCCCACGTGGACTTCATAAACAGATAACGGCTCATCGGGTTGATGCAGGGCAAAACGACGACTCATCCAGGCATCATCGCTCCAGTTAAAATGGGGCCACTCGTAAATAATAGAGGCGTGATGCGATCCTTTTTCGTGATAAAAGCCATACGGATCAGCCTTTAAACGGGCCGTGCCATCAGAAGAAGTGATATAGAATTTATAACATTGTCCGCAACCAGCTTCAGGAATGGCCGCTTGCCAGATTCCGGTAGAAGAATCTTTACTCATCTTGTGAGTCCGGTGATTCCAATCATTAAAATCGCCCACAACGCAAACAGATTTGGCGTGCGGAGCCCAAACAGCAAACCGAACACCTTCACCACTCATCGGGTGAGCGCCCAGTCTCTCATATGCATCTATGCAATTACCTTCTTGCCAGGCGATGGTTCGTTTTGGGGATAAATAGGCCATTAAAACACCTCGGAAGGTAAAGAAATGCATTAAAGAAAACAGTCTGCGACATACATCATCTTTCAATAATTCGTTCGCAACATTTGAGCATTACGAACGTAAATATAATCTCTAAGGTAACGTAATATAGCTTACAAAGATCAACGGTTACTCCTATTGATATCTATATTTACGTATCCACACATATAAAGCCCCGAACTGACCTTCGGGGCTTTTCTTTTTTATAATATCATGGGAAAATGCCCATGTGCTCGTAAATCACTCCTATTTTCTCTATGGCATTTAAAAAAGCTGCTTCGCGAAGGTCGATGTCATGCTTTTTGCGTAAGTTATTAATTTCATTGTAAGCCACAATCATCGTCTCTTCAAGCCCTGAGTCCACCAGTTCGTATTCGCCGGCTCCGCTTGCAAGACGCGCCATCTCTTCATCGGTAAAGGTACGATCCGAAATATTTTCAATAACCGTTAAGATTTTTTTATAACTGGTTTCCTCAGCTCGTTTTTCAAGACGCCCAAACCGTACGTGCGAAAGATTTTTGAGCCACTCGAAATACGACACTGTAACACCGCCGGCATTCAGATAATTATCGGGAATAATAAGAGCCCCTTTTTCCTTTAATATCGTATGCGCCCTGGCTGTAGTTGGCCCGTTGGCTGCTTCACCAATTATTTTTGCCTTTATGTTAGGTGCGTTCTCTTCGTTGAGCTGATTTTCCAATGCCGCCGGAATTAATATATCGCACTCTTCTTCGAGAACCGCCGTATTATTTTTCAGCTCTTTCGTATTTTCAAAACCAATAATTGAACCTGTTTCCTGGCGAAACGTCATCAGTTGTTCAAGGTCAATACCATCGGAATCGTATATAGACCCTTCTATTTCAGCTACCCCAACCATTTTGGCGCCGCCTTCTATCATATATTTTGCGGCATGATATCCTACATTACCCAACCCCTGCACAATAAATGTCTTGTCGGGCAATCCCAGTTCAAGCCCCAGCTCGTCCATGTCTTCCTTATTTTCACAAGCTTCCCGAATGCCAAAATAAACCCCTCTTCCGGTGGCTTCTGTGCGTCCGCGGATACCCCCCATGGGTACCGGCTTACCGGTTACACAGGCCTCACTGTTGATGTTTGAGGTTAGCTGGCGATAGGTATCGAGAATCCAACCCATCTCACGGGCGCCGGTTGCGTAATCGGGGGCCGGAACATCCGAACCCGGACCAATAAAATCTTTTTTGATAAGCTCGTAGGTATAGCGGCGCGTAATGCGTTCCAGTTCGCGATCGGAATATTTCGACTTGTCAATTTTTATCCCTCCTTTTGCTCCTCCAAAAGGCACATCAACCACCGCACATTTATAGGTCATAAGGGCAGCCAGTGCCATGGTCTCGTCTTCATTCACCGACATACTGAACCGGATCCCCCCCTTGGTCGGCAGCTTGTGATGACTGTGTTCAACCCGCCAGCCATGGATCACTTCAATGGTTCCATCATCCCGCTCGAGGGGAAACGTTATATGATAAACGTTATTACAGATTTTTATCTGTCCCAACAAGCCTTTATCGAAACGGGAATGCTGCGCTGCGTTATCAAATGCTTTATTTACCTGTTCAAAAAATTTATAATCGGACATGGTTTTTTTCTAATTATTTAAAAACTAAAATATTACGCATGCTTAAACTCTGCAGTATGAATTTTTTTCCAGTCTTTAACTTCTCCTTCTGTTCTTATAAGCAGAAGACTGTGAACCGGAAATTGAAGATAAACCAAGCGATCCATCTTATTTAAAACTCTGTTTTTTTCATTCACATCAATATTGCCATACATAAGACTAACGTGCGGCATATACGTTTCATCCGTCTCACAACCAAAGAGTTTTTCGGCTGTATCTTGTGCATTTATAAAGGCGGGTGTTTTTTTTACGTGAATGAAAAGCGACTGGTAATAATGATCACGGTAGCCGATCTCTGAAAGTTCAACTGTGAACGGAGAAAGGGAACCAGCCAACGTATCGGTGAGCTGAATAAGCCCGGTTTCTCCCCCCCTTAACCCGCTTAATAGCGTTATGTGGGGTTCAAAAACAGGGGTATTGAAATGTTCGCTTAAATCTTTTATCCGCTGTTTGAGTTCAAAAGCGGCATCTCCAAAAGGGCGTAACCATAATGCGTGTTTGCCGGGTTCAGCCATATCTTACAATAGTTGCTTTAATATCTGGTTCAACCTATTTGCCTTTGGAAGCTAACAGGGATTTGTCAATCATACAATAGCTGTCTGCTATTTCTTTGTAATACATTTTTAAAAGAGGCGACTCAATACCTTCCCTAAAAAATATCTTTTACCGATATCGTCGTGTGTTTTTAATAAGAAACGGAAAGCTCTGCATCACCACCAGTAAAATAATGACCATCGGAATAGCCGAGGCCGGGCGGTTATGTATGGCCGGACCCAGTGCGTGTACATTATGATAAATAAGCAAACCCAGCGTAAACATACACCAGCCGGCACTCCAGGTAGCACGAGCCCAGAGTGTCCAACACGCAATGAAACTGGCCAACCCGGTAAAAAACTGTGCAAAAACATCAAAAGCCGGAATACTTCCACCGCTAAACTCAAAGAGATTTCCCGGAACAACGCCCTCGTATAATCCCCACGCCTGTATAATGACTAAATACAGCCCGGTTAGTGCAAAGAAAAATTCCAAGAAGATAGTTATCCGCCGATCTTTTTTATTCATTATATATTTTTATATCCCAAAAATTGTGCGACATGCATGCTGTTGTTACACCGTGAAAGGTGACTCCATACCATTTTTACTGTATTGACGCCGTTTTGATTCCAAAATTTTTTGCATAAAAAAAGCCCTGGTTTTACCCGGAGCTTTCTTCAAAAAAAGCGCGTCTTATTTCGGATGTAAGAAACATCCGGCTATGATTTTCAGATCCTTTTTTCTTCTATATCGTGGGCATGATCATCATCTTCCATATAGAATACATTCCCCAGGAACAGTATGGCCATGGCGCCCATAAGCCCCAGCAACAAACTGCCTGGAACTTTAATCACAATGGCAAGAATCCCCACGATAAGCGTACCCAGCATGCCGCCCAAAATATTCGTGATCATTCCCATCCCCCGCTCATTTCCCAGAAAAAGTTTCATTAAGCTGCCGGTAACCATCCCCAGGCTAAGCAACCAAAAAATTGTAGCTCCGTTTATTTCTTGCATAATTGATTTTAGTTCTTGAATTATCCGCAAATTATTTTCCTTATTATACGCAGAAACTTGCACTTTTTGAATAACTTATTCCCAATTTTTGCTTTGCAATGAAAGCGGCCGAAACACGCAAAATTATCCATATTGACATGGACGCTTTTTATGCGTCGGTTGAACAGCGCGATTTCCCCGAGTATCGCGGCAAGCCGTTGATTGTGGGTGGTTCGCCAGAAGGACGCGGAGTAGTGGCAGCTGCAAGCTACGAGGTGCGCAAGTTTGGCGTCCATTCTGCAATGCCGGCAGCTAAAGCGGTGAGGCTATGCCCGCAGGCTATTTTTGTAAAGCCCCGGTTCGACGTTTACCGAGAAGTTTCCCGGCAGATCCGCGAAATCTTTTCGCAGTTTACCGATCTGGTGGAACCGCTTTCCCTGGATGAAGCTTATCTGGACGTTACCGAAAACCATCTGAACGTTCCGTCTGCCACCCTCATTGCGCAAGAAATTCGCAAACGTATTAAAGAAAAAACCAACCTGACGGCATCGGCCGGTGTTGCCTATAACAAGTTTTTAGCCAAGGTAGCCTCCGACATCAACAAACCGGATGGCATTGCTGTGATCACCCCCGACAAAGCCGAAGCGTTTCTGGAAGAATTGCAAATCCGGGCCTTTCACGGCATTGGCGAAGCAACTGAAAAAAAGATGAAAAAGCTCGGTATTGCCTCTGGCAAGGACCTAAAAGCATGGGATGAAATTGACTTGGTTGAGCATTTTGGCAAAGTAGGGCGGCACTATTATCGTATCGTCCGCGGCATCGACAACCGACCAGTTAAAACGCACCGCATCCGCAAATCAATCGGGAAAGAGCGCACGTTCTCGGAAGATATCGACGACCTCGGCTGGGTTAATAATTTTTTGGATGAGCTGTCCGAAAAAATTGCCGATTCCATGGAAAAGAAAAATGCAGCCGGAAAGACCGTTACCCTAAAGGTTCGTTATGATGATTTTGAAACCATCACCCGGAGCAACTCCTATAGCTATTACATTAATAATGCGGCGGCCATTGCCGAATCTGCAAAGATGTTGCTGGAACAAACTGAGGTCGGTGATCGCAAAGTGCGGCTGCTCGGTATCACCCTCTCGAACCTAAACCTTGATGAGCGCGGCCACTTTAAACAGTTAGAAATTCCGTTTAAGTAGAGCCACAGATCAACACGGATAATCACCATTCATTTTTTTATTTTTCTGTTTGATTTAAAAATCTGTTTAAATTCGTGAACATCTGTGGCTGAAAAAAATTACACCCTTTCCGATTTCCATTACGATTTACCCGATGAACGCATCGCCCAGGAACCGGCGCATCCCCGTGACCATGCCCGCCTGTTAGTTTACAACCGGGCAACCGACGCCATTACCGATGACTATTTTTATAACATACTTGAATATCTGCCCAAACAGACAACGCTGGTGGTAAACAACAGCAAGGTGGAGAAATGCCGCCTGCTTTTTGAGGACGGGAAAAAGGAAATATTTATCCTTGATGCCAGAAACGACACTACGGTGAAAACCATGGTACGTCCCGGGAAGAAATTTAAGGAAGGCCAAACTGTTGATGTCACCGATCAGATTTCGGCTACTGTGCTCCACATTGATGAAGAGGGGCTGCGAACGTTGAAAATGGATCCGCCGTTAAGCAGCAGTATTTATGACCAGTATAAACGCACGCCATTCCCGCCATATATTGAGCAAAACGAAGCGCTTTCAGATGAGTATCAAACCATTTATGCGCAACCGCCGGGCAGTAAAGCGGCACCAACAGCGGGGCTACATTTTACCCAAGACCTCTGGCAAGAAATAGGGGCTGCGGGTATTAATCAGGAAAAAGTTACACTTCATGTAGGGCTGGGTACCTTTGCGCCGGTTAAAGATTCCATTACCGATCATACCATGCACGAAGAGTGGTACAAACTGCATAAATCAACAGCACAAGCTCTGAATGAATCAAGCCATATTACTGCCGTCGGAACCACCAGCGTACGGGTGCTGGAATCAAATAAAATGCATCATGCGGTGTTTAAAGCAGAAGAAAGAGCAACAGACATTTTCATTAAACCGGGCTATCAATTTAATGCTGTTGATGCTCTTATCACGAATTTTCATTTGCCCAAAAGCACGCTGCTGATGCTGGTTGCCGCTTTCATGGGCTACGACGAAATGCGACGGGTTTACGATCACGCCGTTAAGCAAAACTATCGATTCTACTCCTTTGGCGACGGCATGCTGATTTTATAAAAAAAGCCCACACATAACATGCGGGCTTTAAAATTGCCAATGAAGCAAGGATCAGGAATTTTCGGGGTTGTTCTCCTGCTGTTGCTGTGCCATCTGCTGCTTCATCTGTTCCTGCATGTCCGACTTGTCAACCATTTGCACCTGGTTTTTGAGGGATGTCGACAACTCTTCCACATCATCTTCGGAAAGTACTTCGTCTAAATCTTCCACCCCCACTTTTTGCAACAGATTATAGATCATGCGATTGTGCAGCATCTGTTGGGCAGCGGAACTCAGCTGCATGAGCTGCTGCTGCGGTACTTGCGCACCGGATAGCTTAATCTTGTTCATTACCGGCTCCAGCAGCTTCTCAATCTTTTTCGACATCTGCTGCTCAAGCTCTTTGGCGTCTTTGTTCTCTTTACTTGTTACTTCGTTGCCCGATGGATCAACTAATTTCATGGGTTTAATACTTTGTTGGTTTTCTTATGTGATCATTTAACAGTTATCATAACAATATAGTTTGATACAGATGGAACGGCAAACGGCGTAAGACAATGAAGAAAGGACAAAAGATACGATAGGAATGAACTCCCATCTCTGTAACTTCGTTGCAAAACGTAATCCCGGTTAAAATTTTACCTCTTTCATGGCTTCTGCATACCGCGACAATAAATTAGCAGCCACCAATTATGATATTCATGACCTTATTAAAAAGCGATGGAGCCCGCGGGCATTTTCCGAGAAACCGATAGAACCAGGCCTTCTGCGCCAACTTTTTGATGCTGCCCGGTGGGCCCCTTCATCGTACAATGAACAGCCCTGGCGCTTTGTAGTAGCTACAAAAAATCACCAAGAAGAATATGATCGAATGACCCAGGTGCTTAATAAAAATAACAAGCGATGGGCACCCAATGCACCGGTTCTTATGTTAACGCTCAAGAAAGATCAGTTCGACAAAAATAATACCATCAACAAACATGCCGCACATGATTTGGGCCAGGCGGTTTCATATATGACCTTTGAAGCTATGCGCCATAATATTTACCTCCACCAGATGGCGGGTATTCTGCCCGATGTTGCCCGGGAGCTTTTTCATATCCCCGAACATTATACGCCTATGACGATGATCGCTGCCGGCTACCTCGGCAATCCCGATATGTTGCCGGACGATTTACAAAAGAAAGAAGTTAGCGGGCGCAGCCGCCTGGAAATTGATGAAATTGTATTTCGCGGGCAATGGGATAATCCCAAGCGGCTATGATTGAGCGTTGGTTATTCTGTTGATCCTGATCCCGAAAGCATGCGGGCCAGGATAACACATACGGTATCATTCTTCGAAAACGAGTCCATCCGCATCCGCACCGAGTTCTTTGAGATGAGCTTTTATATCGTCAACAAACGCGGGCGGCCCGCACACATAAAAGTGCTGATCGAAGTCATCGATATGGTTGGCAAGAAAATTCTTATCGATAAATTCAGTCAAAAACTTTTCGCTGGACTCCTGCTTGGTCAACGTATTCAGAAACCTATCACCCAGCATGGTACGGAATTCGTCCTGCAGAATAATATCTTTTTCTGTTTTGTTAGAAAAAATAAGCCGGCTTCCCTTCAGCGTGCCGTCTTTATATAGCTTGCGCAAAATGGCAATAAACGGCGTTACACCGGCGCCGCCCGCTAAAAACACGCCGGGTCCCTTGTATTGAATGGTGCCCCACGGATCGTCAATAATAAATTCATCGCCTTCCTGCATCTTGCCAATCTGCTCGGTCACTCCATCGTGATCCTCATAAATCTTGATTGTAAACTGCAGTTGGGGATCTTCATTCAGTGAAGTGAACGTGAAAGGGCGCTTCTCATCTTTCCAACCTTCTTTATTGATACTTACCTCTGTAGCCTGACCCGGCTCAAACTCAAATCCTTCGGGTTTCTCAAACGTAAACTGTTTTACATCGTGCGTAATTTCCCGGACATCAGTAATTGTAACGGTATAACTCATAAAAAATATGTTGGTTTAAGTTACTTCTAATTACATATCCTTTTGTAAAATCATTCCCCGCTAAAACCAACGGTTTAATATTAATTTACATTAATTTGTAACGCCGAAGGACTATTCCACTCTTAATTAATGAAGAGCAATGCGACACGTTGCTTTTTTATTTCATATATAATTTTAATCAAACCTTAACAGGATTATGATTAATCAGAAAACCTACATTTGCATTGCGGTTGTTACCGGCCTGCTTCTGCTACTTTCAGGGTGCGGTGATACCGTAAATCAAAATCAACCAGAAACCAAGAATCAACAATCAGATCATATCATCTCCGGGCAGTATATCGTTGTTTTAAACAGCGGTAAAACATTAACAAAGGCGCCTTCTGCAGCCAACTTCGAAAACCGGGCATCCGCCAACCGCGGGGTTGACCGTGATGCCTTAATTCAGTCGGCAAATAATTTGCTGGCCGATGTCGGTGTTCAGCCGGATGCGGTAATGAATTATTACAGCCATGCCCTCTCGGGCTTCTCTGTTAAGATGGATGAAAAAAGTATCCAAAAGCTGAAGAAGGACCCTCGCGTTAAGTTTGTTGAACCCGACCGGCGCGTGAAACTTGAGCCCTTCAAGGTGTTCGATGCGGACTTATCTGAGGCAAGAGCAAGTGCCGATAAAGGCGATGTGGTCCAGGCTGACTTTGTTCCGTACGGTATTACCCGCGTGGGCGGAGCCGTTAACGGTTCGGGTGAATTTGCCTGGGTGATCGATACGGGTATCGATCTGGATCACTCCGACCTGAATGTAAATACCCAGTACAGCGAGTCGTTTGTAGGCAGCGAACCCAGTCCCAATGATCAAAACGGGCACGGGACTCATGTTGCCGGAACCATCGGTGCGGTAAGCAATGGGTACGGCGTTGTGGGCGTGTCTCCGGGGACCACGCTTTTTGCAGTTAAAGTGCTGGATCGGAACGGCAACGGTTCCTACTCCAACATCATTGCCGGTGTTGATTATGTAGCTCAATACGCATTTTCCGGAGAAGTAGCCAACCTTAGCTTGGGCGGACCAGCTTCAACTGCGCTGGATAATGCCATTCGCAACTGTGCGGATGCCGGCGTTAAAATTTCGCTGGCGGCCGGGAATGAATCAACCGACGCAAACAGCAAGTCTCCGGCGCGGGTTAATCATCCAAACGTGCGAACAGTATCAGCGATCGACTCCAACGATAATTTCGCATCGTTTTCCAACTATGCGAATCCACCTATCGACTGGGCCGCTCCCGGCGTTGGCGTATGGTCTACGTGGACAGGCGACCAGTACAACAAAATAAGCGGTACGTCTATGGCCTCACCCCATGTTGGCGGATTGATGGTTACAGGTACCATTACCTCCGACGGTTTTGCCAATGGTGATCCTGATGGAAATCCGGATCCTATTGCGATACGTAATTAACACCGTTGTTGACCTGTACAATCCAAAAAGCCTTGTCCCGAAGAATCGGGGCAAGGCTTTTCTTTTAGAGAGCTTTGCAAAACCCTCTTGTACTAATTGGAACCCGTTAGATCAATCTTTTAGATTTTCATTTAAAAATGCTTTGGTTTTTTCCCAGGCATCCTGTGCGGCCTGTTTGTTATAGCGCGTGCCCGATGGATTTGCAAATGCGTGTCCGGCATCTTCGTAAATATAGATTTCAGCATCTTTTTCGAGCATCTCCAAATTGTCCTTAAACGTGTTTACCTGTTCGGTAGGTATTCCCTGATCCTGCCCGCCAAAAAACCCGATGACTGGCATATTCAACGTCTGCAGGCGATCGAGATCGGTCACCAGTTGCCCATAATAAATAACGGCGGCGTCGATTTTATCGGGCATTTCAAGCGCGGTCTGCAACGACCATCCGCCGCCGAAGCACCAGCCAATCACCCCAATATTTTCTGCGTTCTGCTGTTCATTCAAATAAGTATAGGCCTGATTCAAGTTTGCTATAGTCCCCTCGGGGTTTGACTGCGCCTGCTGCATATATTTTTTGGCGAACTCGGGTGAACTGGCAACCTGCCCGTTGTATAAATCGACTGCAAGCGCGGTATAGCCTAATCCCGCCAGACGCTTGGTCATCATCCGAACATTGTCATTAAGTCCCCACCATTCGTGAATCACGATAATCCCCGGCAGGTTTTCGCTCGCATTTTGCGGCTTCGCCAAAAAACCTGAGATGGCTCCGCTGTCGGTTTCTGCGTAGTTCACCTGCATGGTATCCACTGGTCGCTGCTGCTCATACAAAACCGACTCGTTCTGAACCGGCACATCGCCTTCATGCTCTTCGGCCATGCGGTCGGTAATATCTTTCTCTTCCGAACCGCAAGCGGCCACCATTACGCTCAACAAAATAACCGTCAAAAATTTTAAAGATTTTATCATATCGTTTACCTGTTTTTGTTATACGTTTGATTTATCACCACCTGACTACTGATTACGTCTCTTTTGGGACAATCTTCACAATTCCGTTTCCTTCTGTTGCCACGTAGATATAACCGTCGGGCCCCTGCCTGATATTACGCACCCGGCCGATGCCATCAAACAGGACTTCGTCCCCCACAACGGTACCATCCTCAATTTGGCAACGCACGATATAATTGAATTTCAGTGATCCCACAAGTAAATCACCCTGCCAGTTGGGATAAATATCGCTCGTTACAAACGCCATACCCGAGGGAGCGATAGAGGGATCCCAGTACCATTCGGGCTGTTCCATGCCGGCGCGGGCGGTGTCTTCGGCAAATTCTGTTCCGCTGTAGTTGATGCCAAAGCTCAAAATTGGCCAGCCATAATTGGCTCCCTTCTTTATTTTGTTGACCTCATCGCCGCCGCGGGGCCCGTGCTCGTGAATCCATATTTGACCCGTTTCGGGATGCATGTCCATACCCTGGGGGTTGCGGTGCCCGTAGGAAAAAATAGCTTTCTTGGTGCCTGCTTCATCCACAAAGGGATTATCATCAGGAATGCTCCCATCGGGGTTGAGCCGGTAGATCTTGCCGCCATCGCGCGTGATATCCTGCGGGTTCACATCGCGGTTGCCACGGTCGCCGATACTAAAATAGAGATACCCTTCATCATCAAATGCAATACGGCTGCCGAAATGCTGCCCGCGCGTGGTGTTGGGTTCTGCCTTGTACAACACTTCCTGGTCTACCAGGGCTGACCTGTTTTCATTGAGCCGGGCTCTCATCAGCGTGGTATTGGCGCCCGAACCTCCCTCGGGATTTGAATACGTAATATAAAGCCAGCCGTTTTTGCTATAGTCAGGATGCAAAGCAATATCAAGCAATCCGCCCTGTCCGCGATCCCACACTTCAGGCACCCCTTTAAGAGATTGATCGCTAAGCTCTCCGTTTCCA
>JAFGWN010000224.1 GCA_016937115.1 Balneolaceae bacterium
CGCCAAGAATATTGGTAATACCTGCTTTATTCACTTCCCGGGATATAATTTTTGCCGCCAGCCCGATATCACGCAACAGTTGTGAAAGCTCTCCGGTAGCGCCCGGGAACTTGTTTTGCGTTTGAATGATGTATTCCTCAAGCGTAACCACCCGATTCTTTTCTCGGTTTACCATGATCCCTGTCTTTCATTTTTATTATTACGATGTCGCAAATATACAAAAGTAAGCCGGTGAAAAACCATTGAATTATCCCATAAACTGCTCATATATGTTTCGTGCCTTTTCCTTTAGCTCCTCTAAGGTGCCATCATTTTTAATGATGATATCGGCCAAGTGTGTTAATTCCTCAAAATTCTGCTGTTTGTTGATGCGATCGCGCACCTGTTCGCGGTTGGCACCATCGCGTTCCCGAACCCACCGGGTACGACGGCCTTCATCAGCCAAAACCAACACTACGTAATCCAGGTTATCGGGACGAAGATTCTGCAACAAAAGCGCGGCCTCATAAACGGCAACATCAAGCCCACGATCTTCTGCGCCTTTCATCAGTAACGCTACTTCTTGGGGAATATGAGGATGCACAATGGCATTAAGCTCTTTCACCCTCCCTTCTTCAAAAGCCTGTTGGGCTAAATATACTCTGTTTAACGAACCATCCGGTTGATACGCTTCTTTTCCAAATGCTTCAATAAGAGCCTGTTTAACCGGCGCATTGTTTGTCATTATAGTTTTTGCAAGGTCATCGGCATTAATTATATATGCACCAAGAGATTGCCAAACACTACAGACAGTTGATTTTCCACTGCCGATACCCCCTGTAATGCCAACTTTTACCATAGCGCTATATCTAATATTAATCGCTTCCCGAGGCTGATATTTCCATCAAATACGCCTTTATAAACTCTTCAAGATCGCCGTCCATTACAGCATCAACATTAGATGTCTCGTGGTTGGTACGATGATCCTTCACCATATTGTATGGGTGAAAAACATAAGACCGAATCTGAGACCCCCATTCGATGCTACTTTTGGAGTCTTCCAGTTTTTGTTTTTCGCGTTCTTTAATCTGTTTTTCCAGTTCGTAAATCTTTGATTTTAACAGCACCATCGCCTTTTCCCGGTTCTGCATCTGCGAGCGCTCCTGCTGGCATTCCGCCACCACTTGCTCTTTGCTGCCATCGGAAAGTTCACCTTCCCATATCAGCCGCACGCCGGTTTCTACCTTATTCACATTCTGTCCGCCGGCCCCACTGGCATGGAACCGCTGCAGTTCCACATCTCCTTCATTGATATCGATTTCAATTTCGTCATCAACCAATGGTGAAACAAATACCGAACAGAATGAGGTATGACGACGCGAGTTGCTGTCAAACGGTGAAATACGCACCAGCCGATGAACTCCACTTTCGGCTTTGAGGAAACCATAAGCAAAATCGCCACTTACCTCAATTGTTGCAGTTTTAAGGCCCGCAACCTCTCCCTGTTGATACTCCAAAACAGAGATATCAAAATCTTCTTTCTTGGCCCACCGGGTGTACATGCGATAGAGCATTTCGGCCCAGTCCTGGCTTTCGGTGCCTCCGGCGCCAGGCTTAAATGTAACAATAGCATAGCGATGATCATCCTCGCCACGCAGCATATTTTTGAACTCGAGCGCTTCAACCCCTTTCGCAAGTTTTTTCACTTCCGAAGCGATCTCAGCTTCTACGTCTTCTCCTTCTTCAGCAAATTCCTGGTAGACCTTGATGCTGTCAGTAAGCTCTTTGAGGGTATCCCACTGCTGAATCATGCTCTTTTCATGATCCAGCTTCTTCATCACTTTGCGGGCCTGTTCCGGATCATCCCAAAAATTGGGATTCTGCGTCTGCTCCTGAAGCTCTATTACACGAACTTTGCGCTGATCGTAGTCAAAGATACCCCCTGAGCGCCTCAACACGCTCAAAAAGTTCGTTCAGATGATCTGTAGTAATCGTAGATGTGCTCATTTAATCGTTTTAAATCGTTAGTGTAAATTCGTGTTGTTAAGTAAAAGGTTTTATTTAGACAGCCTTCCCAGCAGCAACCCAATAGCCAAGCCCCCAACCAGCGCAATCAATACGCCTTCTTCGGGATTCGACCGAACATATCGGCGTGCTTCCCGATAATCACGGTCAACTTCATTTCGAATATTTGCACGCTCTTTGTTCAACCGATCAATAAGCTTTTCGTATCCTTTAACACCTTTCTCTTTCAGTTCTTGTGCTGCTTCTTCCAAATCCTCTTCGATATCCTTCTTCTTGTCAGCCATAATAATAATTGTTAGTTAATATGAGTACCAATATACAAACTTGAATCGCAATATTTACTTTCTGTTTAAGTTTACATAACCCAACATTAATACCTTCTTTACGGTTCATTTATATGGTATACACAAACATTCATTATGTTCCCTAAAGATGAGTTTTGTAGAACAAATATTCAATCAATTTCAGCAACGTTTTTTTGAGTCGGTTGTAAATAACCGGTTGATCTACAACAGCTGTTGGGAAGATCCACGTATTGACCGAGAACTGTTGGATATAAATTCTGACAGCAAAATTGTTATGCTTACCAGCGCCGGTTGCAACGCGCTGGATTACCTGCTTGACGGTGCCGACTCCATTCACTGTGTCGACAGAAATCCCGCCCAAAATGCGCTTCTGGAATTAAAACAATCCCTTTATTACTCTGAGAATTATACCGTTTTATGGGAAATGTTTGGCAAGGGACATTACTGTGCAGCGAATACAATTTATCACCGTAACCTGCGTGACTTTTTGTCTGCTGAAGCTCAAAAATTCTGGGATCACCACATCGACTACTTTTTACCTACGTCTTCAACTCCTTCGTTCTACTTTCGGGGTACATCGGGTTCTGTCGCTCATATCGTGCATAAGCATATTCATCACAAGGGACTCTATAACAACGTTCTTAATCTAATTGATGCACAATCATTAGCGGAGCAGCGGTATTATTTCGGAGAGATTGAACCGCAACTCTGGAATGCATTTTCACGATGGCTGCTCAAACGCGATGCTACCATGGCCATGCTCGGCGTTCCCCGCGGGCAGCGAATGATGGTTGATAAAGATGTAAGCGGGGGCATCTCTGCGTTTATTAAGCAAGCTATTCAAGATGTTTTTCTAAACCAGTCGGTCAAAGACAATTACTTTTGGCGGGTATACCTCACCGGTTCCTACACAACCCAATGCTGCCCAAATTATCTTAAAGAAAAACATTTCGGTAAACTTATTGAAAATGTTGATCAGATTTATAAACATACAACATCAATCACCAATTTTTTGAAATGTAATCCCGGGTGTTACTCCCACTTTGTGCTGCTCGATCATCAGGACTGGCTGGCAAACCAACAGCCCCAAAAGCTGGAAGAAGAATGGAAACTGATCCTTTCTAATGCTCGTGCAGGTGCAAAAATTCTTTTCAGGTCGGCAGGGCAAACCCGGTCGTTTATACCCGACTTTGTACACAGCCACGTCTCATTTGATGATGATATAACCCGACAGTTGCATACCAAAGATCGCGTGGGAACCTATGGAAGCACACATCTTGCAATAGTTAATCAGCGCCAATGAATCATGCTGAAACATATACTCGTGAGCAGGCCCTGCAATTGTTCTATGCGTTGCACTCCCCAATCTACGATGCCACCCGCTGGAGCTTCCTGTTTGGCCGAAATTCTTTGATTAATGCACTTCCCGACCTGCCGCCCGAACCGAATATTCTTGAGATAGGCTGTGGAACCGGCAAAAATATTGAGCTCCTTGAATACTCCTTCCCTGATGCACACATCACCGGGGTTGACCTTTCGCCGGCAATGCTTACAAAAGCCAACCGGCGTGCCGACGACTCTGATCGTATCACACTTTTACAAGGCCAGTATGGTACCGACGATCTTAGCTTGCCGTCATTTAATCTGATTGTACTCTCCTATTCGCTAACCATGATGGGCAGCAATATTGAACCTATTTTGCAGCAAGCGACAAATGATCTCTCAAAAAAAGGATATATAGCTGTCGTCGATTTCCATACTACGTCTTTCGGATGGTTCAAAAAGTGGATGCAAACCAACCATGTATCAATGAACGGCTCACTGCTGCCTCTTTTGAGTAAGTATTTTCATCCGGAGCATTCCAAAATTCGGAATGCTTACTTTGGGCTCTGGTCGTACTTTCAATTTATTGGCCACCGCTAAAGTGTCGGCATATTTAGCACACAGTATTGCTGTTAAATATTGTCAACTCTTTGTACTTTAGCATTGTTTATAAA
>JAFGWN010000029.1 GCA_016937115.1 Balneolaceae bacterium
CCATTAAGCCCTCCTTCCTTTGAAGGCCATAACTGCACGGTTAACCTACGGCTTGAAAAACTGGGGGTGGCGCCGTTTTTCCAGGGACTGACTGACGAACAGCTCCGTACTGTTAATGGTAAGTTTACTGCCAATCATTATGTAAGGGGGGACACGATCTATTGGCAGGGAGATCCCGCTACCATGCTGCGCGTTGTGGTGGTAGGTAGCGTAAAATTGGTGTCGCATACGAGGGATGGTAATACCGTATTATTGGATATGCTGCAACCGGGTGAATTTTTCGGAAATCCTGCGGCAAAGAACAAAGATGTATACGACGAAACGGCCCAAACCCAGACATCGACGTGTATACTTTCGATTAGGCTTGCTGACTTTCGCGATATAATAAATGAGTACCCATCCGTGGCAATGTCGGTGCTGGATATTACGGCCGGTCGCCTCAATGAATCCCGAAAGAAGATTCAACATCTGACGACTTTGTCGGTAAAAAAACGGATTGCCCATATTCTTGTTACACTGGGTAACAAATTTGGCGAAAAGCACAGCCAGGGATTACTTATACAGCTTCCACTCTCACGCAGGGATCTGGCTGATATGGCAGGTACATCCGCAGAAACCGCCAGCCGGATTATGAGTCAATTCCAGCAAAAAGGACTCATTACCTCCGGCCGCCAATGGGTGGCTATTAATAACAAACCGGACTTGTTGCGAATTTCGGATGAAGATTAATCCCATGGTTCTGTATTTCCCGCCTTTTTTTCCTCTCACTTTTTATTGAATCATTACACTTAATTGATCCAGCTCATTTTAGTGCTGCTGTCCGCCTGGTACCTTTTGAGTGAATCAAAAACAGAAACCACACAAAAGGGTACTTGTTATGAAAAAGCTAATTTCACATTCGAAAACACTCTTCGCCTCCATTTTTACGATTCTGCTGGTCTTTGGATTAACCTTCAACAGCCAGGCGCACTGCGATCGGGTAAATGGTCCCGTGGCTGTAGCCGCGAAGAAAGCGCTGGAAAATGGAGATCTCTCTTATGCGCTGATCTGGGTGACGGCTCAGCAAGCCGATGAACTCAAATCCACATTTCAGCAAAGCCTGAAAGTTTATAATGAGGGGGAGGCATCCCAAGAGCTTGCCAAACGCTATTTTATGGAAAATACTGTGCGCCTGCACCGCCATGCGGAGGGGATGCCTTATACCGGATTAAAACCCGCCCAAGCCAACTCGAAAGATATCCAGGTAGCTGAAGAAGCGCTTGAATCCGGCAATGTAGCAGAGGTTACAGATCTGCTTGCCCAAGAGATCCAACAAAAAATTGCTGAGCTTTTTACTAATGCCATAGCCGCTAATAATGAAAAAGGCCAAAGTGTAGAAGCTGGTCGGGCATGGGTAGATGCCTACGTGCAGTACATCGTGTATGTGCACAGTTTGTATAAAAAAATAAAGGCCGGCCCGGCCCACGGAGTGGGAAAATAGATTTGTACGAGAGCCTGTCAGTTTTGAAACCTGCCAGGTTCTCAAAACAACGGTAAACCACAAAATCCCAGGCAGATATTAAATTACATCTTATTTTAAGATAAAAGAGTCTTAAATCTTTATATTGTCTTCACAATTGAATGGTAGGTTGGAGTTGAAGCAACAAAACAAGCCTTCGGGCATTAGGTATTTAGACAATGAAACAATTTTATTCGGCCATATTACTTATTTCTTTTTTGGTTGGCACCCTGCAGCCGATCCTGCCGATGATCGAATACCAATGGCAGGGGGGCGACATTATAGAACTGTTGGGATTTGCGGGTGACGGCAGCGAAGCAGCTTGCCCGGTGGTTGACGGCATGATAACCGATTGCGAGCCAGCCGAAAATGATCAGCAATTGCTCGATATTGACTATTACCCGCTTGCGTTGGAAATTTCCAGTAATCCTGAGCCCCAAATTTTTCTAAGCAGTACGCGATTTTATTTACCATATGCCAAGCATATAGTTAACCCCGCATTTTACCCTAATCCTCCGCCTCCGCGGTTGAGCTAAGCCTGTTGGGGATACTGCTATCTTATTTATAACTTTGATAAATAAATAGGATTAGCAGTATACCGACGGGTTAAAAATATTTCCCTTTATTATTAGCTCAACTACATTAATATTTTCAAAACAGAGGCAATTATTATGAATACATTAAAATATATCGCGCTTATAGTTGGCATTCTGCTAGCCATAGATGTACCGGCAGCGGCTGCACAACAGCAAGAAAAAAAGGCCGAATACCAAATTGATGGCAAATGGTATGGGTTGCCCGATGCTAAACTTTTTCAGGAAGAATATGATGGCCCACCGGTAGTAGGTGATCACCTGACCCGCTTGCCGAATGTGGCACCATTGCAGCCGGGCAACCAAACACATGATGTACGCATTGACGTAGTAGCCCAGGAAGTGGAAGTAGCCCCCGGCGTGCGCTATAAAGCGTGGACATTTGGCGGATCAGTCCCCGGACCGGTACTGCACGTGCGGGAAGGCGATAAAATAAACTTCACCATGATGAATCGTTCCCACGAAAAAGTGTCCGTTACCCAGCCGGCCAAAGGAGGAGCGATGTTCCTGCAGCAACTGCAACAAGGTAATATGCAGAATCCCAAAGCTATATCCCAGCCCATGCTGCACTCTATGGATTTCCATTCAGGAACCGTTGCAGCTGACGACAAATGGCGGAATGTACCCCCCGGCATGACTCTGCAGTTCGAGTGGATCGCAAACTACCCGGGCGTCTATATTTATCACTGTGGTACGCCTCCTGTACTCCAGCACATGTCCATGGGGCAGTACGGCGTGGTCATTGTATCACCAAAAGAGGGCTATCCCACCGACGATAAGGTGGACAAGGAGTTTGCCGTGGTACAGTCCGAATTTTACCTCAAGCAGACACCGGCCGTTCAGGACAGCAACCTGTATGCACCCAGCGAGCAAGCGCCCGAAGAGAACCTGTATGAACTCGACTATGACGCGGCCATGAAAAAGCAGCCTTCTATCGTAGCGTTTAACGGTCACCAAAATGCCATGATGGACAATCCCCTGAAAGTTGAAAAAGGCGACCGGGTGCGACTATATATGTTGAACGTAGGTCCTAATGATGTAGCC
>JAFGWN010000225.1 GCA_016937115.1 Balneolaceae bacterium
CTTCTGCTTTAATTTCAATATGTCCGTCGTGGCATATTGGCGTTTCGTACTGCGAAATCTGATAACCTTTCGGCAAATCGGGATAGAAATAGTTCTTACGGGCAAAAATTGATTTTCGGGCAATGTCACAATCCGTAGCCAATCCCATCTTAATGATATACCGCACCAGATTCTCATTCAGAACCGGCAATGTGCCCGGATGGCCCAAGCACAAGGGTGTCACCTGCGTATTCGGCGGGCCGCCAAACTCCGTGGAGACCGGAGCAAATGCTTTACTTTCGGTTAACAGCTGGGCATGGACTTCAAGCCCAATGACCGCTTCATATTTCTCATGATTCAAAATGCTCATGCACATCAATTTTTATTATTTTCTTATGAACGCCTAAGATATTAAACATCAGGGACTTTTATTAACAGGATTCTCTACATTTATTTTAAAAAACTGAAGAGGGCTACAATAGACATTTGAAATCCGATAAAATCAATATCGATGAAGAGAACACCCAACTTATCTGGGGACTGGTTGCTGTTGTTTCGATTGCTGCAGCTACCTACATGCTTACCAATGCATTCATGGCCGGCAGCTGGCACTGGGCTGGCTATAAACAACTGATGAGCATGGCACTTTTCATCATTGGATTTTACGGAATCACCCGCATTTCGACTCCGCTCTATCATTTTGTGCTCAGTATCAGCGAGTCAACCCTGCAAATCGAAATATGGCAGGAAAGCGAGCATCCTATTGATATCAAAACGGTTCAACTGAATTCGATTGAAGAACTTCGCATTGCTCCGCATACCCCGCGCGCACCCAATGAAGCACTTTTTGATTTCAGCACCAGCTATTATTTGCTCTATAAGACAACAGACAATGACAATTTTAAGCGGTTCATTAGCCTGGAAGGAGAGTCATTCACACTAAAAGTGGACGACATCAAAAAAGTAATGGATTTTCTGGTCAGCCATAACCCGGCAATTCACGTGCCGGATGAAAATACAATTTTTTTAAACCGGAATTGATTTTCCCTGTTCTAAATCGAATTGAGACATAAAATACTTATTTCCTTGGCTACAACTAAAAAAGGACTCCACCGGTACAGTGAAGTCCTTTATAATTTCGATTTAAGAAACCGTTAAAAAACGATCAATCAACAAGGTCTGTTAAATGCCCCAGTCCGGAAATCCAAGTCGAGTTGCCTGATCATCGGTTAACTTAACCGGATTAGAGCCATCTGTTTTAACAATCCAGATTGCATCACTGTTCTCACTACTTGCAAGTTCCAGGAACGTAATATAGGCACCATCCGGCGACCAGGAAGGTTGTCGGGCAGATGAGAAATTTTTCGGAGAAATCATTTGAGCATTCGCCCCATCAGCATCAACAAGAAAAACCTGTGCTGCACCATTGGAGGCGAAACCCTGATACGCAATCTGCGACCCATCGGGCGACCATGCCGGGTAAAATAAATTGATTCCATTTTCACTTTGGGCACTGATCAGAATTTTTAAATCACTGCCGTCTGAATTCATGCGATAAATGTCAGCACTGTCATCACCCTGTCGATCGCTTATAAACGCTATGCCCTTGTCGGCTGACCATGTGGCGGAATGATCCTGTCCCTGGTCATCGGTAAGTTTAGTTTTATTGCTGCCATCAGCATTCATTACATAAATGCTGAAGCTCTCTTTACCTGATTCAAAAGCAATCTTTTTGCCATCCGGTGACCAGACCGGTCGTTTATCATCTACAGTATTCTCCGTAAGCATTTGTTGATTACTGCCGTCAATATCCATTACCCAAATATCATTGTCCAATGTTGAACTTTCCAAGTCTTGACGAACAAAAGCAATGCGTTGTCCATCCGGTGAAATTGCAGGATTTTGATCTTGTACCGTATTATTGGTCAGCTGCTGTTGATTACTGCCATCAGCCTTCATCGTAAATATTTCAAACTGCTGGTCAACAGTTTGCGAAAACGCAATCGTCCCTTCCGCTGTGGATACTTCACACGTAATCCCGAATGTAACAGAAGTTGTTTCTTCAGCCACAATATCGACCGAGACAGGATTATCTCCTTCAAGAGTGCATCCCATGGCCAGCCCGCTTAACTCAATATTGTAGGTTCCCTCTTCAATGTGTTCAAACGTTACTGATCCATTAGGATCTAAGGATTCGGATTCGTCATTCAATGTAACAGTATAGCCGTCTTCGTCGGTCCCATTTCCGTTAGTAGATGCTGTTACCTCCAACGTGCCGGTGGTTATGGGCGGATCGGGATCGGGTTCAGGAGCTGTGGATGAATCGCTACAGGAAATCACAAGCCCTGTGAAGGCAAATGCCAATACGATGAATAGTAATTTTCTTTGGTACATAATGTAATTGTGTTAATTGAAGTTAATGTACCAGGGTATGCGAAAAATTATATTAAATTGGGTCATCTTTAGCGGAGGTACAACAATAAAAAAAACCCGCACCGGTTTTCAGGCCGATACGGGTAGGTCAGTATTATGCTTAGAAAGATTTTTTCAAGACAAACCAGCGAGCAAATCCGAAAGACGTGCCAGGTTTTCGAAGTCTGGCAAGTCTATAACAGGTTCGAATTTATATTACTGATGTTTTAAAGTTTTACTGCCAAACCCATAGTGTCTGGCTACCGCATTGTAGTCGGAAGGATCTATATAACTGGGAATAAGAGAGCCATTCACTCCTGTTTCGTCCACCGTATCGTTGGCTTTGATATGTACCACTTCAATTCGGTCATACATTCTCCCCGGCCCTTCTTTTAAATATAGATTTATAGTCATGTGATTAAACAATCCTACATTTCGGTATACACTAAACACATCATTGGCCGCAGCATACCCCGGTATATGGTGATATCTCTCATAGTTTGGAGATATTATCACCAAATACACCAAGAAACTACTTTCTTTCATGACCTTCTCGTCTGTAATCTGCGGAAAAGCAACAGTTTTATTAACAGATGAACTAAAATCATGTCCCGGGAAAATATACCGGGTTACATTAGCATTGCCATCAGCTCCTTTGATGTTTATTGGCATGCCCCAGCCGTTGCTGGCCGTTTTGGGTCCATAAAGCTCAAAACTGCTTTTGTCGAGATAGTAGTCACCCACTTTTCCTAATGAAGCATCCGGGGCGCCACTACCGGCATAAATCCGGCTACCGTCTTCGCCATCCTGGCCATCTGCCCCGTCTTGGCCGTCTTCCCCGCTAAGATTGATGGGCTGGCCCCAGCCGCTTTCAGTCTTGGGTCCATACAGATCTTTGTTCGTCTGATCCAGATAGTAATCCCCCACTTTCCCCTGCGACGCATCGGGCGGGCCATCACCGGCGTAGATCTGGCTGCCATCTTCCCCGTCCTGGCCATCAGCGCCGTCTTGGCCATCCTCACCATTTAGGTTCACCGGATCACCCCAGCCATCATCCGTTTTAGGTCCGTATAAATCCTGGTTCGTCAAGTCGATATAAAAATCACCATTTACCCCAAGGGAAGCCTTCGGTGCACCGCTGCCGGAATGGATTTTTGTTCCGTCTGCACCGTCATCACCCATCAACACGATGATAGGATCGCCCCAGCCATCGTCACTCTTGGGGCCGTAGAACTCACCCGTTGTGCTGTTAAGATAGTAATCGCCAACAGTACCAATATCAGCGGCCGGCTCACCTGCACCCGCATACATCATGCTGCCGTCTTCACCGGCGGGACCAATTGGGCCAACGGCGCCTTCGGGCCCCCGCGGCCCCTGTGATCCTGCCGGCCCTTCGCAGGCCGTTAGTATTAACATAAGAGCAGTGAATAACAGTACCATGCTCTTTACCATAAAATCTGTAACCATTTTCTTATTCATTTTGATTGTGTTTAAATAAGTATTTGCGTCTCTGGATGTTCTATGCGAAAAGACGAGAAGAATCAGGTCATATCAGTACAATAAAGAGGCGGATTAAAATACAGCATGATTTTCACTCAGGCTGCCTCAAAAGATTTAATCCAAAATTAATTTCGCTTGCAGGGTATTTTTTAATAGATTTATTTTTTTTAAATATTTCTTTACAGGAATATCTTTACCCGCAAGATTATAATTATACTATCAGATGGAGAAATCACCAGTCACACTGTTACTCGTACGCCTTAAAAAGGGCGAAGACGGGATATACGATCAGCTTTACCCCCTTATTTATCAAGAACTCAGGCAGATGGCTTATGCTCAGATGAGCCGGGAGTTGAACGATCATACCCTCTCTAAAACAGAACTGGTTCATGAGGCCTACTTAAAAATGATTGACCAGTCGCAAATTGATTTCACCGACCGAAGCCACTTCTTAGCTATTGCCTCACGCTGCATGCGCCAAATCCTTATTGATTATGCCCGTAAAAAACATGCTAAAAAACGCGGCGGCCAAAACAGAGATCTAACCTATATTGATGAACTTTTTGACGCTCAAAATGAAAAAGCACAAGAGCTGATTAACATTGATGAGGCACTTGATGAACTGGCATCACTGAATGAACGCCTTAGCAAAGTGGTAGAAATGCGCTTTTTCGGGGAAATGACCATTCAGGAAACAGCCGAAACCCTCGGTATATCTCAAAGCACCGTCAAGAGAGACTGGATGAAGGCGCGTGGATGGTTATACAAAAAACTTAAGGGACGGTTTGAAATCGAGTGACTTTGACCTGATTTAATAAAGTATCACGTATAAATAATGTAGGCACAAGCCGATTAATATTTTGGGGCTTCTTTTTTGCTCTATCGAGACGATAATTAACTGACTAACAGTTCAAGTACACGTAAAAGCAGATCTCTAATCTGGCCTGTTATTATCTTAGAAACTATGATGTTATGAGCGATATAAACTGGGAAAAAGTTGAAACCATCATCGACCAGGCGCTTGATTTACCTGCAGAGGAGCGCAAAAGGTTTGTAGATAATCAGTGCGGCGAAAACCAGCAACTCAAAAGTGAAGTCACCCTGCTATTAGAATCTATTTTTGACTCTGAAGGATGGCTTGAAGATCCACAAGATTATAAGAAAGATTTTTATGAAGAAATTTCTGACGATGTAGATCTGCTTTCAACCAATCAACCGCTAATCGGCAAGCAGGTAGGTGCCTATGCTATCCGGGAAAAAATTGGCGAAGGCGGTATGGGAACGGTGTATCGCGCTGAACGCACCGGTGGAAAATTTGACCATCAGGTTGCCATTAAAATTATTCGGCAGGGACACAATACCCATAAAAATATCCGCCGATTTCGACGGGAACAGCATATCCTGGCTGGATTAAATCACCCTAATATAGCCCGCTTGTTTGACGGTGGTATAACGGATGATGGTTTCCCTTACATTATTATGGAGCATGTGTCGGGGACTCCAATTGATAATTACTGCAAAGCCAACAATTGCAGCATTAACAAAAAAATAGCCCTTTTTGAACAAGTACTGGAAGCAATCCGCTATGCTCATGAAAATCTGGTCATTCACCGTGATCTGAAACCCGGAAATATTCTTATTGATGAGGATGGCAATGTAAAATTGTTGGATTTCGGGATTTCTAAATTACTGGAAGAAGAGGAAGATACAACCCTGACACAAACAGGGGCCCGGCTGCTCACCCCGCGGTATGCGGCACCCGAACAGATCCGCCAGGAAAATACTACGACGGCTACAGATTTATATGCATTGGGTATTGTTTTTTACCAACTGTTAACCGGTGGACAGCCCTTTAATCTTGAAGATCTCTCCCAATATGAGATGGAACAGGTTATTCTGAAGCAAGAAGCCTCTAAGCCCAGTAGCAAGGTCGATGATCCTGCACTACAAAAAAAACTAAAGGGTGACCTCGATGCCATCGCCCTGAAAGCTATTCGAAAAGAACCGGGACAACGCTATCGTGTAGCTAACGAGTTTCTGGACGATCTGAATAATTACCAAAATAATATTCCCGTCTCTGCTCGTGACGATTCATTCAAGTACCGCAGCCAAAAGTTTTTTAAGCGTTATAAACAAAGTGTAGCTGTTGCAGTTGCTATGGTTTCTTTGATTTTCGCCTTTGCCGGATTCTATACTTTTAAAATTACAGAAGAACGAAATCAGGCACAGTTGGAAGCTCAAAAAGCACAGGAGGTTACGAACTTTTTAACGGATATGTACCGCGCCAGCAATCCAATGTATGAAGA
>JAFGWN010000226.1 GCA_016937115.1 Balneolaceae bacterium
ACATAATTTTTTCATGAAAGCTCCTTTATGTTTACACGAACACACAAATACTACGTCTTTATATACTGCTCCGGATTGAAATTTCCGGTTTTTCAATTTAAGAGCACATTATGTCCGATAAATAGGATATATGCGAGATTATACGTTGTCCAGTAAAAAAATAGCTGAATTGGAAAGACTTCATCGGTCGTTGCGTGATAAACGCCAAGCGGACCGTGTCAAGGCCGTGATCGCCCTGTCCAAGGGTTGGTCGCCGGCACAGATTGGGAAGATTCTTCTGTTTGACGAGAAGACCTCCCGTCATTATTTCGAGCGTTATCAGCACGGCGGCGCTGAGGCATTGCTGGAAGATCATTATCACGGCACTGTGCCGAAACTCAATGATCATCAAATACAGAAACTGGATCATTATCTGCAAGACCATCTGTTCACCGAGGCCAAAGAAGTCATCGTCTATGTTGACAAGACCTATCATGTACGTTATTCCATCGGCGATGTGACGGATTTACTGCACCGGCTGGGATTTTCCTACAAGAAACCGACGCATGTTCCCGGTAAGCAGAGCCCCGCACAGCAACAGGCTTTTCTCAACGAATATGACCGAATCAAGGCCCGCAAGGGCAAAAACGACCCGATTTACTTCGCCGATGCGACCCATCCGCAGCACAACAGCGTCCCTTCCTATGGCTGGATTAAGAAGGGTAAAGAAAAAGCGTTCAAGGCCAATTGCGGCCGACGGCGATTGAATATTAATGGTGCGATCAATATCGAAACACTGGAGCCTGTCACCGGTTTTTACGATACGATCAATGCTCAAGCATCGATTGATTTGTTCGCAAAAATTGAAGCGAAACATCCTGATGCAGAGACAATTTATATCATCGTTGATAACGCCCGGTACTATCGCTCATGTCTATTGAAAGAGCATGTCGAAGGAACGAAGTTTAAATTGATATTTTTGCCGCCGTACTCGCCCAATCTGAATCTGATTGAGCGGTACTGGAAGTTTTTCAAGAAAAAGGTGCTGAACAATCAGTATTATGAAACGTTTACAGAATTCCAACGGGCCTGTGAAAACTTTTTCCGAATGCGAAAGAAATATCTGCTGGAATTATAAACACTGCTGACAGAAAACTTTCACATTCAAGCCGCATGAAAACGGGAAAATCTAACCGTGAAGAGTATAAAAAGACTTAAAAGGAAGGACTACGGTTGGGTGGACGATTATCGAACTGCTTTGGCCAAGGAAGCAGTTGGAAATTTTGCTTACAGATTTCTGACAGTGGTAGACAAAAATCTTTATTGTACTTAAAAACGATGTCTTTTATTGTGTATTTTATTTTCACAGAAAATTATTGTTTTATTTTGCCAACTTTTGTATTATATTTTTTGGGGATGGAGTTCCCCGTATAACTGCCATATTTCTGATTGTCCGGCTGATGACTCCTACGATATGATGAACATGAGTAATTTGTTATATTAAGGAGTCGTATGGCAATCAGTATCGCTGAAATCATCATTTTAAGTCTTATCGCTGACTGGGTTCTTCGTCGGTTTCACATTCCAGGCCTTATTGGGATGCTGCTGGTCGGTGTGGTTCTCGGCCCCTATGTGCTTGACTGGATAAACCCCGATTTACTGGCTATCGGCCCTGATTTACGGCTTATTGCTTTAATTGTTATCCTTCTTCGGGTTGGGTTTGAACTAAGTCGTAAAACGCTACATAGCGTCGGCGGGCGCATCCTATTACTGGCCTTCGTTCCTGCCAGCCTGGAAGGGGTAACAATTACCCTGATTGGACCTTGGCTGTTAGGTGTTACGTATTTGGAATCTGCTATTCTCGGCACCGTTCTGGCGGCTGTTTCTCCTGCCGTTGTCGTCCCATCAATGATCCGCTTTATCAAAGAACGCAAGGGTGAGGAAAAGGAAATTCCCTCCATGGTGATGGCGGCCGCTTCTGTGGACGATATCTATGTAATCGTCGCGCATAGTGTGGTAATGGGGCTGTATTTAGGCAAACAGGTCAACGTCGCATGGCAGGTTGGCAGTGTGCCAATTTCGCTGATTCTAGGGATCGGTGTCGGCTTATTGATTGGAATGTGTCTATATCACCTATTCGAACGTTTTAATCCGCGTGCTACCAAACGAGTTCTGATCATTCTGGCGATTTCCGTGATGCTGGTTCGGTTTGAGCATCTTCTGGCCGGATACGTTCCCTTTGCGGGGCTAGTATCCGCAATGGCTATTGGTTTTGTCATTCTTGAAAAACGCGAGTTCATGGCACATGAGATTTCGGCTAAATTGGCAAAAATATGGGTCTTCGCTGAAATTATTTTATTCTCGATGGTTGGAGCCCAGGTAAATATTACCGTTGCATGGAAAGCAGGCCTCGTAGGAGCAGCGGTAATCGCAATTGGCCTGCTGGCTCGCGGCGCCGGGGCTTTCTTATGCCTGCTTAAAAGCCCCCTTAATCTCAGGGAGCGATTTTTTGTGCTGGTTGCGTATTCCCCAAAAGCCACTGTTCAGGCGGCTATAGGTTCTGCTCCTTTAATGGCCATGCGTGCCGCTGGAATCGATACCGGCCCCGGAGAACTGATCCTTGCCATCGCGGTCTTAAGCATTATTCTAACCGCACCTACGGGGGCATGGGCTATTTCTATTCTTGGAGACAGGATACTTACCGTACCGGCCTATGACGCCACCACCGAGAGTAGTTCGAATGAGTTGTAATATATAAAATTTTTAAGGATTGTAATATGACCAAAGAGATTTTGCAGTGTTTGAAAATCTATACGCACAAAGGGAAAAATTCAAGGGAAAACCTTTATATGAGACCATTGTAGCCAGAGCTAGAGAACAAGGGCTTCAAGGTGCAACGGTTACACGCGACATAACAGGATTTGGACGGAAACGCAAAGTTCGAACCACCAAAATTCTGGTCCTTTCAGAATCATTACCTTTGACAGTTGAAATAGTAGACACACCTGATCAGATTCAAGCTTTTATTGATAATTTTTTGTCCAGCATTCCAGATGTCTTGATGACCCTCAATGATGCTTGGGCTGTTCGATATACCAAACAGGACTGACGCATTCATTGTGCTCATAAGAGTTGCACAAGAGAAGAAGCTGTTAACCCGAATTTGGCTGCTTGCAGATGAACGGCCAAAGTGTGGTACGTTTTGGAAAGATAAAATCGTCCGCCACATGATTTGCCCGAAGATAGAGTGAGTATGGTATGCTGCAAGCGTCTTAAATTATTTCAAAAATACTAAAAGGAATTCAATATTTTCGAATTCAAAGATTGATAGCGTAAGTCTCTGTATGTATTTAGGTTATCGACTAGAAAGGAGATTTGCAAAGAGTCAAACTGCTTTAAAGTACCCCCAAGGGGACTCGAACCCCTGTTACCGGGATGAGAACCCGGCGTCCTAGGCCGCTAGACGATGGGGGC
>JAFGWN010000227.1 GCA_016937115.1 Balneolaceae bacterium
CCGTGCGGAACGCAAAGTTGTCAAGCAAAAGAATATCGTTCAGCCATACGTCCACCACCTCTGCAGCGGCGTCGGCCGAGTTATGGACCACCTGCACGCGGGCCTGTGACCATGCGGTTACACCTGAAAAGGTAAATAAAACCGCGAAAAAAATAGAGTGTAAGGTTTTCATGCTATGCATTTTTTAAAAATTAGACGTTTTGATTTTTTATTTAACAAATAATTCATGTGTGTTATTTGTCCATTTATTATTGTTTAATATTTTGAACAAAGCATTAAACACATTTGAAAATAACATTGTTCAATCGATTTAAGTTTTTGAATAAAATGGATTACCTGGCGGGAGGGTTTCCAACCCTCCGCTTAAATATTAAGAACTTAATATGAGAAGTTTATAAACAATCATCTTTCATAAGAATTTTTTTTAAGAAGAAAGTTGGAAACTCTAATGCTTTTGCTATCAGGCAAACAAGCGAACATCCGATCTCCGACCTTACATGAAATATCAAATCGAATATCGCCTGTTCGGCTGATCGCTTGTTCTTCCGCTCTTATGGTTCGAGTTTAGGCCGGGGAGCGGCAAAAAAGGGAGCAGCGTTGCTGACTCCCTTTTTTGATTGTCCATTGTGAATTGCACATTTCTCATTTCCCATATTGTCTACTCCGCTAGTTAAGTACTACTGGTCATCCCGCGGAGCGAGTGTAATGAGCGACGAGGGACCCCCATCGGATTGCACCTCATTTTGAAGAAGTGATGATTTTTGGGGTGAGTTGCAGCTTTTTTATGATTGTCGCCCCTCGGCTTCGCTCGGGATGACAATGCACGGTATTGTTTTGGGGAATAAGGGCGCGGCGCTCCAATGAAATCAGTTATTGTGCGCCGCGCCCTTATTATTAAAGATTTAAAGGAAGTTGTCACCCTGAGCGCAGTCGAAGGGTTCTTTCACGTAGCATCGAATTATCAAAAAGCCCCGGGCAAATAAAGCCATCGAAGCCATCGAAAATTTCAAATCACTTATAAATTCCTTGTTCCTTGTCCCGATCCCGAGTCGGGATCGAGGATCCGCGAAAAACGATGAAATCAAAGATTTCTGGTTTTTCGGGATTCGTTATTCGTTATTCCCGCAGGGCCCGCCCCGGCTGCCTGAGACCGGAATAAAACCGTCCCTTTATTTGGTCACCAACCCTGACCTACCAACCATTTCCATAGTGTTCACAGGGGAAGCTACAAAATTGTTACTGAATAATAAGTTTTTGTTTAATGGAAAGATTGTTGTGCACTAATTCAACAATATATACACCGGGTTTAATTCCTTCTATATCTATTTGTTTGTCAATGGAATTTGATTTCATCATTACATTACCATAACAATCATAAATCACAATAGATTCAGGAATATAATTTGTCTTTGACAAAATATTGAAATATGTAGAAGCTGGATTGGGGAAAATTAATACATCAGAAATGATATTTTCCTGAATAAAGGAATTATCGATGACCTCAACCACAATACTGTCAGAGGCTGAACAAGGGCCATTATCTATTTTTAACCAGATGATATTAGTGCCAATATCTAAATCCGATGCTGGGAGTATCAAATTACTTGAAGTATCTCCAGTTGACCAAGAGTAAGATTCATAATCTCCTGCTACATTTATTTTAAGTGTGTCTGTCAGTAGAACTGTTGTGTCATTACCGAGAGAGAATTCAATATTTGGGAAGATATCAACCATAATTTCACATTCTGCCCAGCAGCCATCTTCATTAGTTGCTTTAAGATTGATGATCCCTGAATTATTTACGCTAAACCAGTTTTGATTGAACAGTTCATCATTCCACATATAATATAGATATCCATCAGGAGCTATTAATGTGATTGCACCACAACCAACAGTATCAGAAGGCATATCAAGTATCGGTGGTTGAACACGCCCAGTTTTAACTAAGAACAAGGAATAAGGATTTGTTGCAACAAGGGTATCATTTCCATAGTATGCTGTTCCTCTAAAATTACCATCAAAAATTAAATTTCCACAATTATCTACCTTCATCCAAAACACTTTTGAACCTATGGTTGAATTTGTATATTGGTAAGAAGACAATTCACCATCCGGTTCAAATACACCTGCCATCACTTCTTCTGTGTAACCAAAGTCGAAATCAATACCAGCAAAAGTAAAACTCCTTGTTGTTGAAAATGCAAATGCTAAGCTGTCTCCCCATAGGTCTATTTTAAATTTTGGAGATACTTGACTACTACTTGTATTAACCCTTATGCATTCGTACCATTTCAACTGTGATGAACTGTCCATCTTTAAAATAATATACCCGGTGGTATCTCCTGTCAGGTATATTGTATCATTACCAAAAAAAAGTGATTGGTAGAATATTCCTGACAAATAATAATCACTATTATGGTCTACTTCGAGTTGATAATAATAAGTGTTTAGGTGCTTATCAAGAAAAAAGGCATTATGATGACCTCCCATAGGATCAAATTGAACTATGTAGCCACAATTACAGTAATCAGGATAGGTTGGGTGATTAAGTGTATCCCCTTCTATAATAATATCGGTCGTTGATTTTCCGACAATGTAAATATTATTATCTTGACCCACTACTGTGTTCCTACCATCAGAATGACCACGATCATCATCGTGTATCTCCTTTCGCCAAATTATCGTTCCATCTATATCTATCTTTAATAGCGAATTAAGGCCATCATCAACATAAGCAGAATCCTGCCCAAGGTAATATGCTAATCTGGAAACAGTATCACTTCCGGGATGCATATGGTCAGCAGTCAAATAATAATAGTTATCCTCAGAAATATCAATGTTTCCACATTCGTCTTGGTATGGGCTAGAAATTGTATTTCCCCAGATGAAATTAAAATCACTATCCAATTTCACAAGAAACAGGTTCGTACCCTGATTATCTGGAACAGTAATTCTTTTATTATTGATATAAAGCGTATCACTAAAAGAACCATAAACAAGAATGTTAGATTCCTTGTCAATTTCAACATCCACAAAATATATGGATTTATTTTGCGGTGTGAAAAAATCACAAGCTTTGATAAAATTCCCCTGATAATCACGCTTAACTATTGCAACATTGAAATCTTGATAGTTAGGGTAACCGCCAAGATGAATGAAAGCGGTGTCTTCAATGAAAATACTATCAATGTACCAGCAAAAGGAGAAAATGTCATTATTGAAATTGGTTCTTATTCCAAGACTTCTGAATTCATTCTCAATATTAGATAATCTTGCCCATTGATATGTGCTATCCTGAGTTTGTCCCGGTGAGTCTGACCATTGAACAATAAAGTATAAGAATAGAGAAAGAGTGATTAGAAAAACTTTCATATCCGGATTATTCTAATGTAAAAATAGAAGATTTAAATGTAAAACAATTATAAAAAGCTGCAACTTCCTGAAAGAAGGGGAGCGGCAAACAAGGGGCGCACGTTGTGCAGCCCCTTTTTTGATATACGGAATCTGATATCTGATATTTGATATCTGAAGTTTCTGCTCCGCTGGTAAAGTACTACCGGTCATCCCGAACGAGCGGAGCGAGGAGGGACCCCCGGCGTATTGCACTACGAGCAATTTAAAACCAAATCCCAATTCATCAAATCGTAAATCAACTCAAAACTCAACACTCAAAACTTAAAACTTTTCTGCGTTCATCGGAAAAACCCCGGCGTTCAACAATTTGTTTTATATTTGATATTTCAATATATTATTCTTATAATTGTGGTAGTCTATATGTTAGACTGCCTGTCCTGAGCACTTCGGCAAGCTCAGTACAGGCTCCGTCGAAGGGACCGATGGATTTGAAACCCAAAAACCAAAATATGATGAAAAATATATACACCTTATTGATTGCCCTGCTTTTTGTTGGCGGAGCGATGGGTCAAACCACCCTTGATCTTACCTTCACGGCTGTCGACAGTGCAGCCTATGTCCGGCTCGACAGCGTCAAGGTGATGAACCGCACGCAGGGGGGCGAAACCATGATCTACTGGCCTGACACCACACTTTCCCTTGAAATCAACACGGGAGATTCGCTGCTATGTGTTGGCTACGCCACATTCTCCACGGTAGGCATTGCGGAAGGGAGGGATGATCTTTCGTGGTTTACTGTTTATCAAAACTATCCGAATCCGTTGCAAGATCAGAGCACGATCTCCATGTATATCCCTGAAAAGGGCAAGGTACAAATGATGATAACAGACTTGCAGGGTAGAGTTGTACTCAGGAGCGACCGGCAAGTGGATGAAGGCCATCATTTCTTCAGGTTCCAACCCGGGGGAGGAAATCTTTACTTTTTCACAGCCCAATGGAATGGAATAAGCCGTAGCATACAGATGATCTCTGCGGGGATCCAGAATGTCATGAACTGCCGTTTGGATTATGCGGGGTCTCAATCAGGAAAAGCTGTTTTGAAAAACTCTATGCAAATCAATGATTTCATCATCCGGCAATCAGGTATCTTAGATAATCCGGAAGAAAGCACCACCTATACCTTCCAGTTCGCCACCAACATCCCCTGCCCGGGAACACCCACGGTTGAGTATGAGGGGCAGGTTTACAACACCATCCAGATCTTCAGCCAGTGCTGGCTGAAGGAGAACCTGAACGTGGGGACGATGATTCCGGGGTCTGAGCAAATGACGGATAACAGTATTATAGAAAAGTACTGCTACAACGACGAGCCCGACAGTTGCGACAAATACGGTGGTCTTTACCAATGGAACGAGATGATGCAATACACCATTCAGCAGGGTACACAGGGCATCTGCCCGCCGGGCTGGCACCTGCCCACCGATGAAGAGTGGAAGGTATTGGAAGGAGCGGTGGACAGCCAGTATGGCATAGGCGATTCTGAATGGGATGTATATTGGCGCAATCGCGGTTATGATGCAGGCGCCAACCTTAGGAAAACGAGCGGATGGCTGAATAATGGTAATGGTAACGATCTTTTCGGTTTTTCAGGCCTTCCAGGTGGCAGCCGTGCGGAAGTTGGTTCATTTAATTACACGGGAAGTTGTGGTTATTGGTGGACATCAAGCGAATACACTTACCCATGGGGTAGGCACCTTAGAGACATTGCCGAAGGGGTGGACAGGATCAAATACTCACAGTATCTGGGTTTCAGTGTGCGGTGCCTACGGGATTGAAAACGGCTTGCAACAAAGGTTTACCTTTAATTCTTCACACCCTCTTGCCTCAGGGATTAATAGGCTATTTGACTATCCCGGGAAATCGTGACGGGCGAAGCCCGTTTGACAATTTGGCTATTATCCCGCCTGAGGCGGGATCGAAATTTTGAGACCTGACCTCACAGGTCCCTGGACCTGTGAGGTCTTAAAAGCTGCAACTTCCGGCAAGAAGGGGAGCGGCAAAAAAGGGGCGCACGGATGTGCAGATCCTTTTTGATTTGGCGAAAGTCGAATTTTTAACCGTCGGGGTAAAGCACATGCAGGAACTTCAGGAAGAGGTCGCCGGGCCGGTGGGCGCTCAGCCTGCAGTTATGCAGATGATGATGGTGACATAATATACATCTTACCGGCAAGTTCAGCAAGGAGCGGGCGTATTTCCTGCTCCAGGGCCCAGGCAACACGCCCGACGCTGTCGTAGATGCCGTATACCACCGAGCCGCTGCCGCTCAGTGATGCATACAGGGCCCCGGCACGGTACATCCGGTCCCTGAGTTCCCTGATCCGTGGGTAAAGGCTATAGACCGGACCCTCGAAATCGTTGACCAGGAGATCCTTCCATTCTTTCATGGGAGTTTTAACAATGTCGCGGAGCGAAGGGCGGCCGGCAGCCGGCTTCACCATGGCATAGGCTTCACGGCTGCTGATGTGGATGCCCGGATCTGCAAGCAGCAATAATTTTCCCGCCAGGTCGATATCCAGATCTTCGAACACCTCTCCCCTGCCGGTGGCAAATACCGGCCTGTTGCGGATGAAGAAGGCGCAGTCGCTGCCCAGCTTCGCCGCCAGTTGCTCAAGGGCGGCATCGCCGAGGCCAAGGCTGAACATCCTGCTGAGTATGCGCAGGGTGTGGGCCGCATCCGAGGAGCCTCCGCCAAGCCCGGCACCCACGGGGATGCCCTTGAGCAGGTGGATCGCGACGGGGGGAAGGTCATGGCCTTCGCTGAGAAGGGCCCAGGC
>JAFGWN010000228.1 GCA_016937115.1 Balneolaceae bacterium
CTGCGCTGGCCGTTTAGAAAAACATAAAAAAACGGCTGAAGCTTTAGGTCTGCACAGAATCAGCCAGAGTGTAACCTTGACAGAAACCCCGCAGATTACCGGGATGGTGAATAAAATTTCTTATATGCTTGATATTGAGAAACTTTAATAAAACGCAGGAAACAGCTGTCTGAATTTGAGGAAATAATGGTCGATTTAGCTTCATTGCCGGCTGATAGCGGAGCCGCTAAAAATAGAAAAAGAGTAGGTCGGGGCCCAGGCTCGGGAAATTCCAAAACTGCAGGTCGTGGTCATAAAGGACAGAAGTCCCGTTCCGGCGGCGGCATTCATCCATGGTTTGAGGGTGGACAGATGCCTCTGCAGCGGCGCATTCCTAAGCGTGGTTTTACAAATATCTTTCGGCGTGAATTCGCGATCGTCAATGTGCATCAGCTTAATTGTTTTGAGGACGGTAGTATCGTCGATCTAGTCTCCCTGCAGCAGCAGGGACTGGTCAATACCAGTGAAGATCGGGTTAAGTTGTTAGGCAACGGTCTGTTGAATAAAAAATTGACGGTTAGGGTTGACGCCTGCAGCGCAACCGCTGTTGAAAAAATCAAGCAGGCCGGTGGGGTGATTGAAGAGGAGACGAAGCTTGCTTAAGGGCGTCCAAAATATCGGCAATATACCCGAGTTGCAGAAACGTCTGGGCTGGACTTTTTTTCTACTCTTTGTCTATCGTATCGGTATTCATGTTCCAACCCCCGGTATTGATGGTATCGCTCTGGCTGCATTCTTTGCTCAGGCCAAAGGTACCCTGCTCGGCATGTTTGATATGTTTTCCGGTGGCGGGCTGAGTCGGTTGTCGGTTTTTTCGTTGGGGATTATGCCCTATATCAGCAGCTCGATTATTATCGAACTGCTGGCTATGGTTGTACCCACACTTGAACGTCTCAAAAAAGAGGGCGAAGCCGGACGGCGCAAGATCAGCCGCTATACCCGCTATGGAACAATCCTCTTAAGTGTTATACAGAGTTTTGGAATTGCGGTAGGGCTTGAAAGTATGCAGGGCCCGGCTGGAGAAATGATTGTTATGTTTCCAGGCTGGGGATTTAGAATACTGACTATTATCACGTTAACGACCGGTACTGCTTTTATTATGTGGATTGGAGAGCAGATCACCGAACGCGGAATCGGAAATGGTATCTCGCTGATTATCTTCGCCGGGATTGTGGCCCGCGGGCCTGCGGCGATCATCAACACCGTCCGCTTGATCAAAACCGGTGAAATGAGTCTTTTCATTGCCATGTTTATAATAGTTCTCATGGCCGCCACGATTGCCGCGATTGTTTTTGTCGAAATGGCTCAGCGACGAATACCGATTCAGTATGCCAAGCGCGTGCAGGGACGGCGCATGGTCGGCGGTCAGAGTACGCATCTGCCCCTTAAAATTAATACCGCCGGGGTTATACCGCCGATTTTCGCTTCTTCAATTATCATGTTTCCGGCGACGATCGCAAATTTTATTGATTTGCCGATCATGAAGAAGTTTTCAGCCGCCTTTGTTCCGAGCAGTCTTTCGTATAATATCGTGTATGTGATCTTGATCTTTATTTTCTGTTATTTTTACACCGCGGTAACCTTTAAACCGGATGATGTGGCCGATAATTTGAAAAAGTTTGGCGGTTATGTTCCTGGTATCAGGCCGGGAAAGAAGACTGCGGAATATCTTGACAAGATTCTGACCCGATTGACTTTCTGGGGTGCAGTTTACGTTTCAATAGTTTGTGTGCTGCCGATGCTTCTGATCGGTAAATTCAATGTCCCTTTTTTCTTCGGCGGTACCGCATTATTGATTGTGGTTGGGGTCGGTATTGATACCATTCAGCAGATTCAATCCCATCTTATGTCGAGAAATTATGATGGGCTGATGAAAAAAGCTGGTGGAAGACGTCGTTGATGATTTGAAGATATTTGGTTAAGTTATAATTTTATTTGAGTTGACTAAAGCAGATTAAGGAGATTGTCATGAATTTGATCTTATTGGGACCTCCAGGAGCCGGTAAAGGCACGCAAGCAAAAAAAATGATTGATGCTTTGCAGATTCCTCAGATTTCAACTGGTGACATCCTCCGCGCCGCCGTCAAGGACGGCACCGAGATGGGTCTAGAAGCTAAAAAATATATGGATGCCGGTAAACTGGTACCTGATTCAGTTGTGATCGGAATAATTGATGATCGCCTTAAAGAAGATGATTGTGTCAAAGGTTTCATACTTGATGGGTTTCCGAGAACGGTTGAACAGGCCTCATCCCTGGCTGCGATGCTGGAAAAGAGCGGTCGCACAATTGACCATGTCGTCAGTATTGAAGTTCCGGATGCTGATCTGCTTGCGCGTCTGACCGGGCGTTGGATGTGTACATGCGGAGCCAGTTTTCATAAGCTTTTTAATCCTTCTAAAGTTGATGGTATCTGTGATCTCTGCGGCGCTAAACTCTATCAGCGGGACGATGATAAAGAAGCGGCAATTAAAGTGAGACTGGAGAATTACCATAATCAGACAGCGCCTTTGATCAATTTTTACAGTGATAAAGCTCTGTTGCGCAGCATCCCCGGAACGGGATCGCCGGATGAGATTTATACGGCAATTATGGCCGTAGTCAATGGATGATCGCTCTACGCTCAAATCGTGAAATAATTAAACTGAAGGCGGCCAATCAAATGGTGGCCGAAGTACTTCAGTTGGTTAAAAAAAATGTCCGGCCCGGAATCAGTACCGGCACCCTGGACAAAATAGCTGAAAATGAGATCATAAGGCAGGGTGCGAGGCCCGCTTTTAAAGGCTATGCCGGCTTTCCGGCGACCCTTTGCACATCCGTTAACTATGAAATAGTTCACGGCATCCCCTCAAAAAAACGAAAACTCTTTGAGGGAGATATAATCAGCATTGACGTTGGAGTTTATCTCGACGGCTATTATGGTGATGCTGCTTTGACGGTACCGGTAGGCAAGGTCAGCCCTGAGGCCGAAAGGTTGATGCAGGTAACTGAGATATCACTGGCTAAGGCGATCGAGTGTGCCTATCCCGGGGAGAGGCTCTATACGCTCTCACATAGTGTTCAAAAATACGCAGAAGGGCACGGCTTCAGTGTGGTGCGGGATTTTGTCGGCCACGGGATCGGGACTGAGTTACATGAGCCCCCGCAGATCCCTAATTACGGCAAACCCGGAACCGGCTTAATCCTTAAAACCGGGATGGTTCTGGCGATTGAGCCGATGATAAACCAAGGCGGTGCGGCTGTACAGGTATTGGCTGATGGATGGACCGCCGTAACCAGTGATCGTAAATTGTCAGCTCATTTTGAACATACAATAGCGATCACAGATAGCGGGCCCCTGATTTTAAGTCAGGTTTAAGCGGAATGGAAAATAAATTAAATAAATGATTAGTAGCGAAAATGAGAAAATTTGAGAACGAGAGTCCGGTGGTAATTATAAATGTCGAATAAAGAGGATGTAATTGAGGTTGAGGGTACAGTTGTTGAAACCCTGCCCAACGCAATGTTTCGGGTTGATCTTGAGAATGGGCATCGTGTCCTGGCCCATATTTCAGGGAAAATGCGCATGCATTTTATAAAAATACTGCCTGGTGACCAAGTAACAATTCAATTATCACCATATGATTTAAGTCGCGGCCGAATAATTTATCGGACCCGTTGAGCAGGGTAATCCTGGAAATACAGTATTGGAGTAAAAGATGAAGGTTAGAGCATCAGTTAAAAAAATGTGCGACAAGTGCAAACTGATTAAACGTCATGGTGTAGTACGGGTTATTTGTGTAAACCCAAAACATAAACAGAGACAGGGTTGATAAATAGCGCGGTAGTTTAGGAGGAGAATCCATTGGC
>JAFGWN010000229.1 GCA_016937115.1 Balneolaceae bacterium
AATAATGGGGCTGTGACTTGAAATAAACAGCGGCACCGCAATGATTTCTGAAACGCCTTGTGCTTCCAGTTTTTTGATGCTGTTTTGCAGCGTTACATAGTTGGCCATGCCCCATGCAAATTCGACCGGGTATTTTTCTTCCAGCGGATCGGCAGCGTCTTTCACATGCTGGTTCCATTCTTTGCTGCCGCCGTGGGCCATAATCAGCACGCCGGTATCCTGGCTTTGGGCTGCTGCGGGAGTTTGATAGCAGAATAGGAGCATTAATAAGATCAACAGACTGCTTATAGCTTTTAATAACGTTTTCATTGCAATTTTTTTCTTTATTTACAGGTGGAAATGCAGTTGATTGGTGAGATGAAAAGCCACCTGCCTGTATAAGGGCAGATGACTTATATCTCAACCAGTTTTAGTTTAATTCTCGTGTGCCATTCAGTTGAATAGCATATTCGAACGTGTAATAGCGGTCATCCTGAGGGGGGAATTGCATATCACTGGTAATCTCCGGGTTGCCTTTGTAATAGCTTAAAATGCGAACTTTTGCATAGTGCTCTCCATCACCGGTTCTTATAACAATGGTTTTATTTTCGATAGGGAGAATCGCATGATTAGGATTTTGATCTGTGCTGGTATAATTATACCAGCCGTTTTCATCACCGGTAGGAATTGCCAAAGCGCTTTCTCTATCCGTATTATATCCCTCAGACGGAGCGAGTGTTACTTCCTCAAAAGGTACATCCAGAATAATGGCTCCGCCTTCACCGGGGCCGCTGGTTCCACTGTTGGTTAATATTGTGGTGCTGGAGAAAGCGATATCCCATGTGCTGGTTGCTGAATCTGTGTCAGCGACGATTTCACCATTTTGGAGATCATAAAAAGTATAGTCGGCAGGATCACCTCTCTCAGCGTCAGGGTTAGCAGGTATATCTGCTGCAGTTCGCACCTCAAGCTGTGATTCAACTTCACCGGGACCGGTAGAGCTGTCGCTGCACGCGCTAACAAAAAGTATTACAGATGCAGCTATAAGCGGGAGTATGAGTAGGTTAATTTTGAAATTTTGCATGGCTTAAACGTTTTGTGTTTTAGAATTAGTAAAGTTGTAGTGAAAGTTGAACGTAAAAAATGCGCCCCGGCAGGTATGAGAGGCCGGATGGCCGGGTAAAGTCGAACATGTTATCGATACCCACACGCAGCGTGTATTGCTCCCTGAATGTTTTGGCGACGGCTGCATCCCAGATGGTATATCCGTCCTGGTATTCGCCGGAGTTAACAAAGCCGTTTCCATTGGTATCAACCCGCCCGTATTTTCCATACCAGTTGCCGCGGATGTTCGCATCGATGTCCGCTTGCTCCCAGAAGTAATAGGCTTTGATATTTGCCGTATGCTTTGAGCGGTTAAACATCGGCTTATAGTATGAATACGTTTCTTCGATAACTTCGCCGTCACCATCTTGCACGGTACGCGTTCCCGCAATTTTACGGCGGGCATCGAGCAGCTGGTATCCCGCTGATAATTCAAGCTGTTCAAGTGGCTGCCAGCGTAGCTGGGTTTCTATGCCCCGGGTATAAACTTCCTCAAGGTTGAAATAGGTAAAAATCGATTGCCCGTTATTTTTTGTGGCTACGGGCGCTGTTTCAATCAGGTTATTAACATCATTATGAAAGAAGTTGAACCGGAGCTCAAGGTTGTCGGTTGGAAACAGGTTGAGCCCTGCGTTATACGCCCACGACTGCTCGGCTTCTATTTCCTGAAGCTGGCTCAACGGAATTAAAATCTGGTTGATTTGGCCGCGTTCCTGCAACTCCCGGATGCGCTGTACTGCGTTGCTTGAGCCGAAGACGCTGTATCCAACGGTTGGGTTGGTGAAATCGAGAAAGAGCTGACGAAAATCGGGCGCCTTAAATCCGCCGCCCGCTGAACCGCGCACATGTAGCCATTCGGAAATTTTATACTGCGCTGAAATTTTGGGGCTCAGTTGCGATTGGTATTCACTGTGGCCATCATACCGGAAACCGGCAATGATATCCCATTTTCGGGAGGGCATCCATTCGTGCTGACCGTACACAAAATAACTGTTGAAGGTTGGGTCGGAAGGGTAGCGTTCGCCTACAAGCTGTTCGTTGATGTAGCCGCTGCCAGCCGTGCTGATATGGCTGCTGCTCCATGCTTTGTTGAGCCGGATCTCCAATTTATTGAAACGCTGGTCAAATTTGGAATGGTCGTATAAACTGTCTCCCTGCCGGTAATGGAATTTGGTATCAGTGCGATATCGGCTGAAGTAATGATTGATTTCTGCATTGATGCCGGATCCGAAATTGAATTGAAGGGAAGGAGCCAGGCTGTAATCTTCCTGCAGTGCATTACCGTCCAGCATAGTGGGATTATTGGTATCACCCAGGTAGTCGGTGCTGGATTGTCTTTCGTGGTAATAGCGTCCTTTAAATTCAAATTCTACAGCGGATGATAACTGAGCTGATGTTTGATACGAAGCGGTATAGTTATAGTATGAAGGAACCGTTTGTGAGATGGCGTTGGGAACAAGGCTGTATCCTTCCGAGCTGTTGCGATTTAGAAAAAGATTATTTTCCCAGCCATTGAAGTTTGCCGAAACATTAACGCCGAGGTCAACCGTTTGGTTGCTGCCGTATCTTGAATTTACACCCAACTCAAACGGGCGGTCTCCCTCTTCAGTAATGATATTGATAACACCGGCCAGGGCGTCGCTTCCCCACAGTGCCGAAGAAGGACCTTTGATCATTTCAACCTGCTTCACATTCCCTACCGAAATGCGATCAAGATTGAGCGTGCCGGCGGTGCGGCCGATGAGCGGCTGCCCGTCAATGAGTATTTTGGTGTAGTCTGAGGTAAAGCCCTGTACCTGAACGCCGGTGCCATGATCAGAAGTGAGCGTCAGGCCGGTCTGTTCAGCCAAAACTTCACTAAGCCTGGTGCTTCCTGCATTCCTGATTTCTTCTTTTTTGATAACGGTAACCGGCTCGGGCGTATCCTCGATGTCGCGCCGGGTGCGCGTAGCCGTCACAACAACCGTAGGCGATTCATAGCGCCTGGATTCAAGTTGAATTGTTAATGTGGGTGTAGTTCCGCTGCTTGTTTCAACCTCTTGCTCATAAGTGTGATAACCAATTGAGCTGACTTTGAGCTGATAGGTACCCGGTTCAATATTGGTAAAAACAAATGCCCCTTGTGTATTGGTAACATCAACATACTTGTTATCACCAATGATTACATGCGCATTTGCAACCGGGTTGCCCGTTTTATCAATTACGTTTCCACTGATTGCTCCATTTTGGCCAAAGGCGGGTTGCGTACAAACAAGAAATACAATTATCAGCAGGTATAGCGGGTTAAAGCCTTTTTCGATCTTCAAAGCAATGATTGGCAATATTATTTATATTCATTTTAAATAGTGACCAAATTTATTTAGAATAAATCTAAATAACAAAAAAGTAATTATATTTATTTTGGGGAGAGGGACATTGCATCAGGGTATTGTTAGTTTCCCTGCTCCGGAGATAAAATCTGATTGACTTCGAGCATTAGTGCGGCTTCCTGCAGACCATTTTTAATGGCTTTGAATTCGGTATGCTCAAAACAGAGCTGAATTTCTTGGCGGCAAGTATTGATGACCATGCGCTTTCGTCGGTCGGGAAAGGTGACGGCCCGCCGTTTAAAGTTTACTTTCTGAAATGATGAACAGAACTCGAGGAAATCATCAGGCTGGAAGTTGAGTATCATATTCTTAAACCTAAACCCGATATGGCCGCACCCAAAGTGGATGATGCTGAGATTTTTACTGCTGTACAGCGCTTTTCCTTTAGAACACGACATAGTTCATCTCTTTAAACGATTTCAGCTTTATCGGGTACCTTGTATTGGGGCACGTTGTTTTTGTTTTTTTCGTCTCTTCGATTTCGTCTTTTCTCTTTAGCCCATTGCCGTTTTTTGCGATCCCACCAGATAATAAAGCCGGTTATTGGGAGGCTGGCGCAAATAAGGCTGGCAAGGAACGCAATAATCTTCCCGGGTAATCCGCCGATTGCCCCAACGTGGATATCATAGTTCATACCCACCAGCTTTGCCCCGGCACTCTTGTGTTTATACCGGGCCGTGCTTACCAGCTCACCCGATTGCTGATCGAACTGTAAACTGCTGTTACCATAATATGTTTGTCCGTCGGGGCGAACGGTAGCATAGATTGTCCCTTCCGAATCGACAGGTGCTACCAAAGCGATACTGTATGCTTCGGGGTATTCTGCCCAGGCATTGGTATAAGCATGTTGCATGGGAGATGAGGTGGTCAAAGATAGACTATCGGGTATGTCGGAAACAACGGCTTTAGACGTAGTTTCGGGCAGCTTGTATTCACCCGAAGCAATGAAATGCATACTCTTTTTGGCAAACGGAAAGTACCAGTAAAGTCCCGTAAAGCCGATAATGATCGAAATGATCAGAAAGTAAAATCCCAGTACGTTGTGAAGATCATAGTTAACACGCCGCCAGGTTGATCCCCACTTAATTTTAAAGCTCCTCTTCCGGCCGATCTTATTCCATTTTTTAGGCCACCAGAGTACCATACCCGTAATAAGAAGGATGAGAAAAATGACCGTACTCCAGACAACAATCGGCTGTCCGATCGGCGTGGCCAGCAGCAGGCTCCAGTGTATGCCCTTCATAATCTGAAAGAAATCTGTTTTCTCGTTTACAATCCCTTCAATTTGCCCGTTATACGGGTTGATATACGCTGTTTTATACGTTTCCATGCTGCCAAAATAGGTCCATGAATCCACGCCGCCTTTGTAGAGCATGGCCGACCAGTTTTTTTGGGGATTCTTGTAGGTTGTCAATCCATAAGGCAGGCGGTCGGTATTCAATGCGGCCGCGGCTTTAGCCTGAAGTTCGGAAATAGGGAGCGTTTGCTGGTGGGCAGGCACTTCATCAGCAATAAAGGTGTCGTGACGAACCCAGTTCGAAATTTCCTGATGAAATACAAAAAGACAGCCGGTTATGCTTAATATAACCACCATAAGCCCGGTGATGAGACCGAGCCAGCGATGGGCAAATAAAATGAATGCTTTAAACTTCTTCATTCTGCAGTCGTTTTATTTAATCCGTTTTGATAGAATACGTAGCGGTATGACGAGTAGCTTGAAACTCAACGCCCTTGAATTTTCCTGCATTTTCTTCGGTATAAACGGCCTCAATAATGTATTGTCCTTTCCAGGGAAGAGTAAATTCCGCAATGCCGTTTTCGTTCGTGGTAATCGTTTTCGACCATTGATCGGCCACTGTGATAATTAACTCTTGCTCAGCCACAGGTTCACCGTCAAAAAATACAGTGAGATTTACGTTGGATTTTGGGCTGTATGTTTTGTGGCTGCCATCGTTGATAACCAGCGGGTTGGTTTTTGTTACCATTTGGGCATCAACAGAAGGCTGCTTGTCGCCCACAACAACAGTGGTTGAAGCATAGAAGTTGGGTTTTAAGATGCCCAGATCGTAGGCCGTCCAGTCGACCATCCCGGCCTTGGTGCTGCTCAAAAGAATAGTGTAAACGCCGGTTTCATCCGGGGTAAATTCAGCCGTAAATTTTATTTTGCCGGGTGTCGTTGATAGCAGGATTTTTTGTCCACCTGGAATGATAGCCCAGATATTAAAGTAGGCGACATCCTGGAAATTCTCATCAACTTTTTCGTAATAGTTGTATGAATATTCACCATAATAGATGTGTATTTGCTGGGTATTTCCTACTTCACCCGTCGGTTTAGTCTCAACCCAAATATTATGAGCGGAGAGTGAAGAAAATGAAAACAGGAGTATAAAAAAGGTGAGAACGAAAGATTTTTTCATTGCTTGGAATAATTAAAACGCAAGGCCCTTCCGAAAAAGAAGGACCTTGCAAAAGAAACAATTAGAATCGGTAAGAGAAGCTTGCTGTTACGTTTCGCGGCGCCTGCGGATTGACGGTTGACCAACCGTTATAATATTCCTTGTCTGCCAGATTGTTGATTTTAAGATCCAGACGGTAACTGGCCGTTTCATAGAATAGGGAACCGTTGAGAATCGTGTATGATGGTAGTTTGAACCGACCGGTGCTGGCGCGGTTGATGGTATAATTTTCGCTTGCATAATTTCCGCCAAAGCCAATTCCCAGACCTTCGAGGTTGCCGCTGCTGATGCGGTAGCTAATCCATCCGTTAATGAGATCCTCGGGGCCGGCCCGCTCGGGGCGTCGCCCGCGAATGTTATCGTTGTCGGTCTTGGTTACTTCACTATTGTTATGGCTGTATCCCGCAATAATATTCAATCCCGGTGCAGGTGAGGCCATTACGCTGAACTCCATGCCGCGGCTGTAGTTTTCACCATCTTGAATTACAAAGTTGGGGCGGTTGGGGTCTTGGCGGATGATGTCTGAAACAGTGATATCATAATAACTTGCCGTTGCTGTCAGGCGCCCATTGAAGAAGTTCGCTTTAACGCCCGCTTCCCACTGGTTGGCTTGCTCCGGATCAAAGGTTTCGATGGTTCCATCACCTTGCTGAACAGGTGCCACATTGTTAAATCCGTTCATGTAGTTTGCGAACAGCGATAGACGCTCGGGAATAGGTTGGAATACAAGCCCAAATTTGGGAGACAATGTAGTTTGATTGTAGTCGTCATCTTGAGTTGCCAGGCTGCCGTCATTTACAAAATGATCGAGGCGCAAACTTGCCATGGCAGTGAGTTGTGGAATAACCTCAATTACATCCGAAATGTAGGCGCTGTACACCTGTTGTTGGCTTTCGCTGGAGGTTACCGGTGAAGAGGCAAGCATGGTATCAACGGCGGCTTTGGAAATTACGGCCGGGTTCGGATCATTAATGTCGATTGCATCATAAGCGATATATCCGGTGCTGTTGTTTGTAGCCCGTTCCTGGAAAAAATCGAGACC
>JAFGWN010000230.1 GCA_016937115.1 Balneolaceae bacterium
GAAAAATTTCTGTCGTCTTCTCGGGATGCCGGTCCAATTCATTAACCACAAAACCAACCACATCGGCATGCTCACTGAACCGGTCAATAGCCTCATCAATGAATGCATCAATTTTTTGAAACAGTGGAGTAGACTCTTCGAGCGTGTCCATCAAGCCCGAAATAAGCTTTTTAGAGGCATCGCGATATACTTCCGCAAAAAGATTTTCCTTGGTGTCAAAATAGTAGTGAATCATGGCTTTTGTCACACCAATGTTATCTGCAATTCCTTGCAGGCGGGCCCCCGAAAATCCCTCGTTGATAAATTCTTGCCGCGCTGCCTGAAGGATCTCTTCCTGCCGAGTCCGTTCTCCATTACTCATATTAACTAATTAATTAGTTATAGCTGTTTATTGAGTATAACAAATTAAAATAACAGTTGCTAACCATACGATTAGTATTGCATTATTTAGGCAAATTCGCTTTATATATTGGTTAATGCCTGTTTTTTACTACATTAGGAGTATGATTGGATTATTACTTTCCATATTAATCGCAGGGTCGCCGGCACTTGCTCAAACCGATTCTCTTGCAGATTCCGCACAGGCCAAACCGACCGTTGCCGTAATTTCGGTAGAGGGGACTATTTCTCCCACTGCGACTAATTACATTACACGCGGCATTAAAGAAGCAAAAGGGATGAACGCGCAATGTCTTATTGTCCAGCTCGACACTCCGGGCGGTTTGTTAAAATCCACACAAAATATTGTACAGGCCTTTTTAGATTCCGACGACCTTCCCATTATCGTTTATGTTGCTCCTGAAGGTGCTTCTGCGGCCAGCGCAGGAACTTTTATTACGATGGCATCGCATATTGCCGTGATGGCTCCGGCCACCAACATCGGGGCAGCATCGCCGGTGCAGATGAGCCCGGGCGGGGGAACATCGCAGCCCGATACCGTAATGCAAAAGAAAATTTTTAACTATTCAGAAAGTTACATTAAAACAATTGCTGAACGGCGCGGACGCAATGCCGAATGGGCCATCTCGGCGGTTAGGGATGGCGAATCCATTACCGCCGACCGCGCGCTTGAAATTAACGTAATTGATCTTATCGCCAATGATCGCGCTGATCTTCTTAATAAAATTGACGGACGTTCCGCTGCCGGAAAAACACTGAAAACTGCAGGGGCCAAAATTACAGAAATACCCAAAAATCTGGCCGAGAGCTTTCTCGGGTTTTTAATTCGCCCGGAAGTTATTCTAATCCTCACCATGATTGCCATTTATGGGATTATCGGAGAAGTCACCAATCCCGGCGCCATCATTCCGGGCGTGGCCGGTGTCATTGCTTTAATATTGGTTTTGTACGCTTCTGCTGCCATGCCGATAAATATTGCCGGGTTTGCCTTAATCGGGCTGGCTATCATTCTTTTCATCTCCGAGGCCTTTACTCCGGCATTCGGATTACTTATCGCCGGGGGATCTGTATCATTCTTCCTGGGTGCACTGATGCTTTTTCAAGATTTGCCCGAATCGATGTCGCTTTCCTGGGGCTGGCTTATCCCCGCCACTGCACTTACTGCACTCTTTTTCTTCTGGATCGCCTATTATGGCATCAAAATTCAGTTCACGAAATCAACAACCGGCAAAGAATCTATGATCGGAAAACGCGCCAGGGTTACCGATACCATCAACAGGGAAGGCGGCCGTATTTTTATTAGCGGCGAATATTGGAATGCTGTAAGCGATGAAAAGATTGAAGAGGGTAGATGGTGCGAAGTTACCGATATCAAGGGGCTGACGATGAAGGTCCGCCCGGTACAAGGAGATAAATATTCTGCTTAAGTGACGAACGTTATAAAATGTACATCGCTAGGCGTACACACCTGCGCTATCTAACACAGTAGTAATCTAAAACCCAGTGCTATGGAAGCAAATGAAGGTCTTGTCAACTCGTTAACGTGGATTATCACAATTGTCGTAATCCTGGCTATTCTGCTGCCGCAAATGTTCAAAATTCTGCGCGAATATGAACGTGCGGTCGTTTTCAGGTTAGGGAAATACCAAAAAACCAAAGGGCCGGGCCTTATTTTTCTGATTCCGTTTATAGATAAAATTGAGCGGGTTGATTTGCGCGTGCTCACCATCAATGTGGACAAGCAGGAGGTGATCACCAAAGACAATGTTACGGTAAACGTCGATGCCATTACCTTTTTTCGGGTGATGGATGCCGAGGAAGCCGTCATCCAGGTAGAGCAGTATATCCATGCTACGTCCATGCTGGCACAAACAACCTTGCGGAGCATTGTCGGCCAGGTTGAGTTGGACGAATTGCTGGCCAACCGCGAAAAGGTAAACAAGAATATTCAGGAGATCATCGACCGACAAACCGATCCCTGGGGCATTAAAGTGGTTTCTGTTGAAGTCCGTGATGTGGTATTGCCTGAAAATATGAAGCGCGCCATGGCCCGCCAGGCCGAAACCGAACGCGACCGTCGTGCCAAAGTTATTAACGCCGAAGGTGAATTTCAGGCGGCTGCAAAGATGGTAGAAGCGGCCGAAATGATGCAAAAAGCCCCAATGGCTCTGCAGTTGCGATTCCTGCAAACAATGACCGAGATAAGCGAAGAAAATACAACCTTTGCGCTGCTGCCGCTGCCTATGGAAATGCTGGATGTGTTTAAGGGAATGGGGGCAAGTTTAAACGCAAAGACAGGAGATAATGATAATAGCAGTGACAAATCAATTGAGGACTAACACAGATAAGGGCTATGATATCGTCTCAATCTTGTCCATGAAGTCCTGTTTGTAATGCCGGCCGATAGGAATCACTTCATCGCCAATTTCAATCTGGTTGCCGATTATTTTCTGCACCTTGGTAATATTTACAATAAATGATTTGTGCACCCTCGCAAAACGCTGGTTGGGCAGTAGCTTCTCCCAATACTTAAGCGTTTGCAGGTGCGTAAAACTCTCATCTTCGGTTTCTACTTTAACATAGTCACGGTCTGATTCAATGAATACAATCGTTTCGAAATCAACCTTTTGCAGAATCTTGTCAACCTTGATAAACACAAACTTGTTATTGTCAATTGATGTACCGTCCGACTCTCGAAGATTTGCAATATCTGTAGTTTTTGACACTGCTTTTAAAAATCGCTCAAATGAAAAAGGCTTCAGCAGGTAGTCGGTTACATCAAGCTCGAAACCCTCCGGCGCGTAATCAGGATAGGCGGTGGTAATAATAACCTGCGGTGGATTATTTAACGATCGTAAAAAACTGAGTCCCGAAATTTTTGGCAGGTTGATGTCTAAAAACAGGAGGTCTATTTTCTCTTCCTGGAGTTTATCCAGTGCATTTACAGCACTGGTATACATACCCTTCAGCTCCAGAGAGGGTACATCTGCTATGTATTTCTTGAGTACCCGCTGGGCAGGCAGCTCATCCTCTATAACTAAGCATTTCAGGCTCATCTACTACCAGATTTAGTGTTAAGTGAACACAAAACTCCTCGCTTGTCTGATCGATCGACAATCGATGCTGATCTTCATAAATCAATCTTAAACGTTTCTTAACGTTTTGCAAACCAATTCCGCCCGTTTCTGTTTCAATGTCCCTGGGTCTTATTTCCGAATAGTTGTTGCGGGCTACAAAAGTAAGCTCCTCTTCTTCAATAACAATTAAAATATCGATAAAAATATCTTCCTCTGTTTTCATGCTGTGCTTAAAACTGTTTTCTACAAACGAAACCAGCAAGAGGGGCGCAATTTTATGGTTGCCGGGATCACCCTGAACAGAAAACTCTACATTCCCACGGCCTTCGAGGCGGAGCTTCTGCAGTTCAATAAAGTTTTCCAGGTATTTGATCTCTTTCTTGAGCGGTACCATAGGCTCTGTTCCATCCTTTAACATATAGCGCATAATTTCGGAAAGCTTCAGCAGCATCTCCGGTACCTTTTCTGATTTTTCAAGCGCATAAGAATAGATGTTATTCAAATTATTGAACAACACATGCGGATTAATCTGCGACTTAAGAAACTTGAGTTCACTCTCAACTTTCTCTTTTTCCAGTTCGCTCACTTGCTTTTGCTTCTTTTGATAATCCCAAAGCAGTTTAAAACTGCTAAACAAGCCTAAAACAAAACCTATTTTAAATGCTGCATTTTGTACGCCACCAAGCGAAAGATCACCGCCACGCGTTGTTGGATAAAAAATATTTTCAAGCACCAATTCCTCAAATAAGCCTGTAGCGAAAACAATAAAAAGCAGCAAAAAGGCATACAGCCAGTAGCGGCTCTTGTATAACAGCTTTGGAATAAGGACAATATTATTTAGCAGAACCGGTAGTAGGTAGGTAGTTTTAATCGCCAGTTCCGGTAACCCCAGAGTATAGCCATATCGATCCGGCACTACAAGATAGGGCAGGAATATATAGATCAGCCACAGCAGGATAAATGCTCCCGTCTCGTTTGAAAGGGAATGTGGTATGATGCGTTTTCTATTCAAATTACTCTAATAAATAATACACCCAGGCATATTTCAAACTTTTCCTGCAAACACCACCAATTGGCATACGAGTTGCATCCTGCAATCTACGAAAAACTAAATCGACCCCAATAAACCGTTTATCGTGCCATGGCTGTCGTTGGTATATTAAATTTTATATTAAAGCAGGCAAACCCTATTTATAATAACATTTTACATTCCCAGAAGAACGAAACAGCGTACTTTATTCGTATATATACACAAGATTAAGATGTTAATTTCAGCGAGCAAAATGATTCTCACTTCAAGCAGCAAATGGTTTTCCCGATTATTTATGCCTGGCAATACAGGTATATTATTGATTTTTTCTATATTTATTTTGACAGGATGTTACGGAGAATCATCCGATGAAAATACTCAAGAGCAGGAAGGGATGATCCCTGCTGTTGAAGCCGTAAAAGCAAAATATGGTTCGCTTCCACTAACCGAACGATTAAGCGGTACCGTTCGGGCAGAAAACCAGGTTATACTCAGCCCCGAAATATCCGGCAAAATTCAGCAAGTGTATGTTCAGGATGGCGACCAGGTTCAAAAGGGAGCCCCCCTCGTTAAACTGGAAGATGACCAATACCGGGAACAGTACCAGCAAGCTCAGGCCGGATCAAACATTACAAAAGCCCAACTAAAACAGGCCCAATCCCGCTTAAAACAACTTGAAGGACAACTGGGACGCATTCAGCAACTGCGGGATAAAGGATTAAGCAGTGAACAGGAATATGAAAATATTTTAAGCCAGGTTGAATCGGCGCGGGCTGATGTAGACTTGGCACAAGCCCAGCTGGAGCAGGCACAGGCCACCATGCAGGAGCAACAAAACCAGTTAGCTAAAACAACAATTCGTGCCCCTATATCAGGTACGGTAGGCCAACGCAATGCAGAAGTGGGTATGCAGGTAAACACAAGCACCCAACTTTTTATTATCGGTAATCTCGAAGAAGTAAAAATCGAGGTTGTGCTCACCGAAAACATGCTAAACGAAATTAACGTAGGGCAAAGAGCTATTGTATACCTGAATCGCGGAAGCGAAAATGAACGGCCAATAGAAGCAACGGTAGCCCGCATCTCTCCCTTTTTGAATAATGTAACACGAAGTACCGAAGCAGAAATAGAGGTTGAAAATAACGAAACACTTCTAAAACCAGGGATGTTCGTACCGATTGATATTTTATATGGCGACAGCCGCCAGGCTACGCTCGTACCTACAAGCGCAATCTATTCCGATCCGAACACCGGCAATGAAGGCGTTTTCGTTGCACCGTCCATCGGTCTTGAAATTCAGCCCGCCGACTCGGTCAACCCCAACAACCCGCCGCCGCTCACCGAGCCAACCGACGTTCAGTTTAAGGAAGTAGAGGTGATAGCCCGCGGCCGCATGGAGGTTGCGATAGCAGGTATTGAGCCCGGAACGTGGGTCGTTACCGTCGGCCAGAATTTACTATCCGAAGGACGTAGTCGGGCTCGGGTCCGCACAGTCGACTGGGAACGGATTTTCAGCATGCAGCAGTTACAGCGCCAGGACCTGCTCCGGCAAGTGCTGGACCGGCAAACACCACCGCAGCAAAACCCTTCTTAATTTTTAAATTATTTGAGCGATGGCCCTGACAAATATTTCCGTTAAACGCCCCATTGCCACTACGATGGTTTTTTTAATCATCATTGTACTGGGTGTTATATCGTTTCGCTATCTGCCTGTAAGCTTGCTGCCGCCTATCGAATATCCGCAACTTACGGTCTCAACCGAGTATCCCAATGTAGGACCCGAAGAGATAGAAAAGATTATTACACAGCCTGTCGAAAATGCACTTGCAGGCATATCCGGGGTTGAGCAGGTTCGGTCCAGTTCTGAAGAAGGGGAGAGTGATGTAACACTTGAATTTTCACAAGGGGTTGATCTGGATGTCGCTGCCAATGAAGTGCGCGCAGCCCTTGACGGCCTTCGTGATGAATTGCCGCCCGAAGCAGAAGCCCCTCAAATACGGAAGTTTGACCCAAATAACTTTCCAATCGTAATTGTCGGAGCTAACTCTGATATGAACCTGCAAAGGCTTACCCAGGTGCTGGAACGTGAAGTGACCCAACGTTTTGAGCAGATTGGCGGGGTAGGCTCAATCGGTATTTGGGGTGGGGTATATCGGGAAGTACAGGTAAACCTGAAGCGCGACCGCCTTATCGCCAGCGGCCTTTCATCGGCCCAGGTGCAGCAGGCCATTGCCAGTGAAAACGTAAACCTGCCCGGCGGTAATGTAAATTCTGGCATTCAACAACTCTATGTGCGTACGCAGGGTGAATATGAATCGCTCGAACAAATTGCAAACACCATCATCACGGTTGTTGATGACAAGCCGATCCGCGTGCGGGATGTTGCCGAGGTAAGGTGGGGCTACGAGGACTTGAACCGGCTGGTTACCATCGATGAAAAGCCGATGGTACGCTTCGGCATCCGCAAGCAGTCAGGTGCAAACACGGTTACGGTAGCCGAAAACATCCGGGAAGAGATTGAGCAGATTAATGCCGAACGGGACGATATGGAGCTGTTTGTCACCACTGACCAAAGTGAATACATACAAAGCTCCATCGATAATGTGCAAACCTCGGCCATGTGGGGTGGTATATTTGCTATATTAATTTTATACCTGTTCCTGCGCAATGGTTCTTCAACCTTTATTATTGCCACCGCTATCCCCATATCTATAATTGCCACTTTTGCACTGCTCTATTTCAATGATCTAACGCTCAACCAAATGAGTTTTGGAGGGCTCGCGCTGGGGGTTGGCCTCATTGTTGATAATGCCATTGTGGTACTTGAGAATATTGTCCGCCTGCGCGAAGAGCGGGGCGAAGACCTGGAGACCAGTGCCTTGGTGGGAACCAAAGAAGTAGGGGGCGCTATTATTGCCTCAACTCTTACGACATCCGTAATTTTTCTGCCGGTTGTATTTATGCAGACCATTACCGGAATGATTTTTCAGCAGCTTGCACTGGTTGTCGTTTTTGCACTTATCTGTTCTCTTTTTGTAGCACTTACCCTGGTTCCGATGCTTTCCAGCAAGTTTCTTACGGTTGAGCCGGAAGGATCAAAAAAAGCAAAAAAGAAAGGATGGTTCCAGCGCTATTTTACAAAACTCGAAGATCGCTATTCCCATGTACTCGAAAAATCTCTCAATCATAAAAAGGCTGTATTTGCAGGCACGGCTGCCTTAGTAATTATTTGCTCCATTGTGGTTCCTTTCATTCCGTATGAGCTGGCCCCGGCATCGGATGCGAACCAAATTGACGTGGACTTCGAGATGGAACAGGGAACAAATATTGCCGTCCAAAACCAGTACCTGCAGGAACTTGAAAAAATTGTTCGGGCGAACTTGCCAACGGATGATGTTGAACATGTAACTACGGATGTAAGGGATGGGCGGGCCGAGGTGGAAATTACCATGGTTGAGGCTTCAGAACGATCGATGAGTACATCATCATTGGCCGATTCCATTCGAAAAAAAGTAGTTGGTATGGTGCCCGGCGGCGACATCCGTGTTGATGCTCAATCGGGTTTATGGATCTTGCGTCGCATTTTTGGCGGTGGCGGCGGTGATACCGAAGTAAATATTCAGCTTAGAGGGTACAACCTTGACCAGGCACAACAAATTTCGCAAGAAATTAAGCTGCAAATGGAAGAAATTCCTGAAATTTCCGGAGTGCGGGTAGAACGGCGGCAGGGGCGTCCGGAACAAAACATAAACTTTAACAGGGATAAAATATCTGATCTTGGACTAACCGTTCGTGAGGTTGCCCAAGTTATTCAGACCAATGTGGGTGGCAGCCGTGCAGGCGCTTATCGCGTGGGAGGTGACGAGTTTCCTATAACCGTACGCCTGCAGGCCGAAGACCGGCTCAGCACTACCGACCTTCAAAATATTTCCCTAACCACGCCCAACGGCGAAGTACTCCCCATATCCGCCGTAGTTTCAAAAAACAGGGGCCGCGGGCCAACAGAAATCAGCCGTATCAACAGCCAGCGCGTGTCGTATATTTCAGCAAATCTGGAAAGTGGTGTTGCCTTGGGTGAGGCCGTACAAAAGATTCAGGCCAAACTTTCCAACCTGCAGTTACCCGAAGGTTTTTCTATCGTCTACGGTGGTGAATATGAAGAGCAGCAAGAAGCAGCAGCCGACTTCCGCATGTCCATCATTATGGCGCTTATTCTCATCTATATGGTAATGGCCGCTCAGTTTGAACGCTTTTTTGATCCGCTTGTGGTGATGTTTTCTGTGCCGCTTGCCGTTATTGGAGTGGTGCCTACACTGCTGCTTACCGGAACCACTATTAATATGCAGAGCCTAATGGGTGTGGTAATGCTGATTGGTATTGTAGTAAATAATGCAATTGTGCTGGTCGATTACATCAACCTGATGCGACGCGAGCACAATATGGGGGTACGCGAAGCGGTATTGGTTTCAGGCCGGCTACGTCTTCGACCTATTTTAATGACAACCCTCACAACCGTACTGGGTTTACTTCCGCTTTCATTTGCGCTTGGTGCCGGGGGCGAAATTCAGGCGGCGCTGGCACGGGTCGTGATTGGCGGACTACTGGCTTCAACCCTCGTTACGCTGGTATTTATTCCCGTTCTTTATATAGCGATGGAGCATACTTTCGCAAAAGTCCGCAACTC
>JAFGWN010000231.1 GCA_016937115.1 Balneolaceae bacterium
CTCATCAGCCAGTTCATCCACACGAATTTGTTCATGATAGTGACTTTCGATGTACCCCTGCGCCTTTTTAATCGCTTCATCCTCGTGCTCTTTTTGTCCCTCGAAGATGATGAAATCGGACTGACTCTCGCGGCTGATATCCAGCGAAAAAGCCTTGGAAGCCATGATCGCCTCCTCTCGTCCGGCATATTTTTCTATGAGGTGCAGCAACAGATCCGTAAAGGCGTAGGCGCCGCCGCTGGTGTAGATGCCGTCTTCTTCAGTCATGATTTTCTCGTCCACCAGGTTTACGTTCGGATACATCTGCCTGAAATTGCTGGCGTGCATCCAGTGAGTGGCACACTGCTTTCCATCCAGCAGGCCGGTTTCTGCCAGGAAAAAGGCGCCCACGCAAAAACTGGCTACCTCGGCGCCCGTCCGGTACTGTTCAATAATCCAGGGGACAAACGCTTTGTTTTGCTCATAGCCTTTTTGGGGATCGTCATGGATAGCCGGAATGATAATTAGATCCGTCTTCTCAACATCATCAATCAAACAATCGGGATTGGATGAAAACAGCCCGGTTGACTGCGGGACCTCCTTTTCCAGTCCCACCAAGTGTACCTCAAAAACGGGGGGCTTACCCATGTCAGATCGAATATTATTAATCATATTAAAAATCTGATGCGTGCCTGCAATGTTTACAAGACTGGTGTGCCCGCGCGGAATAAGAATTGAAATGTGAGTCATGATTTACGTGTCTATTTGGTTAAGATGAACTCAATCGAGATCGTATCAGATAGTGATACCTGATATCGAGATGTCGGATACCAGATCCCGGAAAGCAGATATCGAATAAAAGATTCTCCCGCATCCGGAATCTGGCATCAACTGCCAAAAGCAAACATTTCTCACTCACCCAGTAAATGCTTCTTCTATTTCTATTTTAAACAACGAAGTTGTCGCAATCAACCAGTAAGAATGGCGTATTTACACCGCACAGGGAATAAATAGATTTATTACAATATTTGTAGAATATAACTCAACACTGAGAAAAACGATGAAAAAACACCTATTAGTCCAGTTCGACTTACATCACCGGTTATACAATAATGTCCTCGAAGGTTTTACGGATGAAGAAACTAACCGGCGGCTGCATGGTAATACTAATATGAATCACGTAAAATACTTGGCCGGTCATTTGTTGAATTCCCAATATGGATTGGCAAAGCTGGCTGGTGTTAATCCGGATGTGAAGTGGAATGAACCGTTTGCAGTAATGGGAGAGTCCAAAGCCAAAGACGATTTCGACTATCCCGATATTGAAGAAATCAAAGCCGAGTGGAATCGGCTGTATGAACCTACCCGCAGCGGATTGCAGGAGTTAACACCCGAAATGTTTGACCAAACACCACCGGCACCATTTGATCAGGTGGCAGATTCTGCTGGAGAGCTCTGGGCTTTTATCAATCATCATATAGCCTACCACATTGGCCAGATAGGCATTCTGCGGCGCGGATTTGGAAAGGCACCGATGAGTTATGACTAATTGATAAAACTAAAACTCCAAATAATCTCATGGCGATGAAACCGAAAACAATCATAACAAGCTACTGGATCCTAACCGGACTCTTTGCTCTCATTGTGGCAGGCACAGCCATCCCCACGGAAGCAGGGGAAGAAGTGATGGCCACACTGGGATATCCGGCGTATCTGCTTGACATCCTTTTGGTGGCCAAAATACTGGGCGCCATTGCATTGCTTCAGCCTAAATTTAAAACGATTAAAGAATGGGCCTATGCCGGCTTTACCATCGACTTTATAAGTGCATCCGTCTCCGGCATCATTGCCACAGGGAATATTGAATTTGTGTTCATGCCACTGATTTTTCTTGTGGTAATGTTTGCCTCGTATTACCTGTGGAAGAAAAAAGAACGGGTAACGATCACCTGATTTGTATTCGCTCAACCCGTAACTAAATGAAAAACCATTATGAAATCACAAAACGAATCAACTATAACGGTAGAAGCACTTAATGAAGCACTCGTCGAAAAGGTATGGGAGTATTGGACGACTCCCGAGCACATCACAAAATGGAATTATGCGTCTGACGATTGGCACTGTCCACATGCAGAGAATAATTTAAAAGTCGGCGGCACGTACCGCGCCCGAATGGAAGCCAAAGACGGAAGTATGGGGTTTGACTTCGAAGCTACTTATGATGAAATAATTAATCATAAAAAAATTGCCTATACCATGACTGATCGCAGACGGGCTACCACCTTTTTTGAACGTATTGACGATATGACAAAAGTTACAACATCATTTGACGCTGAAAATGAAAATCCGGTTGATACGCAAAGAGACGGCTGGCAGGCTATTTTGGATAACTTCAAAAAATATGCTGAAAAAAACGCATAATAATCGAAAATCAATAACTAACCCATTATGGATACTCAAGTTTTTATAAATCTACCGGTTAAGGATCTTGAACAATCCAAAACCTTCTACAAGCAGCTTGGATTTTCTATCAATCCACAGTTTACCGACGAAACCGCTGCCTGCGTGGTGATTTCCGACACCATTTTCGTGATGCTGCTAACGCATGACAAGGCTAAACAGTTTACCTCAAAAAAGATAGCGGATGCCCATCAAACCACGGAAGTGCTTAACGCTTTAAGTACCCAAAGCAAAGAGGCGGTCGATGAATTTTTTGATAAGGCCCTGAATAATGGTGGCAGCGACGCCGGGGAAATCCAGGATCTTGGTTTTATGTACAGCCGAAGCTTTAATGATCCCGATGGACATATCTGGGAAGTGTTTTGGATGGATATGGAGCAGGTACCGGAAGAGTAAACCGAGTTAAGATTAATAATATTTGCTCTAATAAATTTAAACGGGAGTGAAGTCGAAGCAGGAAATAATCATTAACTAAATGACAACATCATGAAAGCAGTAAATCCTTATCTCAATTTTGACGGAAATACCGAAGAAGTATTTGAATTCTATCAATCCGTATTTGGCGGAGAGCTACAAATTGTGCGCTTCAAAGACATGGAAGATAGCATGGGCGCAACGGGCGATGACTTGGAAAAAATCGCACATGTCTCATTGCCCATAGGTGGCAATACCATGTTGATGGGCGACGATGGCCCGGCGGTAATGGGCCAACCTATGACAGTGGGAGATAATTTTTCTATCAACCTAGAGGCTGAAAATGCCCAAGAAGCCGAGAAAGTGTTCAACGATTTATCCGCGGGCGGAAAGATAACTATGCCGCTCCAGGAAACCGAGTGGGCTGCGAAGTTCGGCATGCTTACTGACAAATACGGGATTTCTTGGTCGGTTAATTATCCCGGAGAGGAAAATTAACAGCTATTACCGAGTAGCTTTGTGTAATGAATGAACTAAATACCTTCTAAAATTATAAGACCTAAGCCATGAGAAATGTAATCGTTTTAACATTCATGTCACTGGATGGCGTTATGCAGGCACCGGGAGATTCGGAAGAAGATCCATCGGGCGATTTTAAGTACGGGGGCTGGACTGTTCCCTATTTCGACGAGGTTTTGAGCAAAGAAATGGAGAAACAGATGGCACCCCCATTCGATCTGCTGCTTGGCAGAATTACCTATGATATATTCGCCTCGTACTGGCCAGAGCATGCCGA
>JAFGWN010000232.1 GCA_016937115.1 Balneolaceae bacterium
TTACCATCCCACTTGATACCAGCCAGGTAACGATCAATGCTTTTTTTCAGCAGCATGTGAAGCCATGGCCGGTAGCTTCTGCAAATGCATTTGATGTTAATGCACTTGCAAAGACATTTAATATCAAAAATGTGCCGGTACGTTTTTTGGTTGACAGGCAGGGGCGCATTGCGCATCGATATATAGGCCGGGAGTATGGAAATGTGATACAGGGAATTCAGCAAATAGTAAATACAAACTAATAATTTATGCGACGATTTTTGATTGCCGGAAACTGGAAAATGAATTGCGGTCCCGGTGAAACGGCAACGCTTATTTCAAACCTAAAACAGCGGTTGCCATCCGTGCCCGATGGGGTTGATGTGCTTGTTTGTCCACCCGAGATATCGCTTACTACGGCAGCAGATGAACTTGTAGATTCAAAGATTATGTTCGGTGCGCAGAACGTACATTTTGAAGATAATGGCGCTTTTACCGGAGAAGTGAGTACCAAAATGCTTACTGAAGTTGGCTGCCATTACGTTATTGCCGGCCACTCGGAGCGGCGTGAATATTTTGCCGAAACGGATCAAACAGTACACCGGAAGACAAAAAAAGCACTGGAAGCCGGACTTAAACCAATTATCTGTGTTGGAGAATCACTGGATCAGCGCAAAAAGGATGTGCACGATACGATGGTATCCAAGCAGGTTCAGGCAGCCTTAAACGGGGTGGATGAATCATTAATACAGGATACCGTTATAGCTTATGAGCCCATTTGGGCCATTGGCACAGGCGAAACGGCAACGCCCGAGCAGGCGCAGGAGATGCATAATATGATTCGAAATGTGATTGCTGATTTGTATGATGAACGATCGGCGGAAGCGGTTCGTATACTTTATGGCGGCAGCATGAAGCCGCACAACGCGGAAGAGCTGCTCAGGCAGACAGACGTTGATGGCGGGCTTATCGGCGGGGCGTCACTGCAGGCCGATTCATTCGCTGAAATTATTGAAATCGCAGAAAAATTATCGTAGTTGACTTATGATTTTAAACGTATTACTTCTTGGAAGCGGTGGCCGTGAGCATGCCATGGCGTGGAGCATTAGCAAATCAGAATTGCTGGGTAACTTGTATGTGGCCCCCGGTAATCCCGGAACGGCACAGGTGGCTCAAAATGTAGATCTTTCACTTGATGACTTCGACGAAATTCAATCATTTATCGAGGTTAATGATATTGATTTGACTGTCGTCGGTCCGGAAAAACCGCTTGTCGAGGGGATCGTTGATTTTCTTGAAGAGCGGGGACATAAAGTGTTTGGTCCTTCGAAAGCAGCTGCCCGTCTTGAAGGCAGTAAAAAGTTTGCCAATACGTTCATGAAGGAAAATATGATCCCCACCGCTGATTATGCCGCCTTTAACCAAGATGAGTTTGACAACGCCCTTTCATATGTGCGGCAAAAAAATGAGTATCCGGTTGTTTTAAAAGCCGATGGCTTGGCCGGTGGCAAGGGGGTCTTTATCTGTGAGACCGAAGAAGAAGTAGAAAAACGTCTCAACCAGTTACAGGAAGATGCCAAACTTAGTGATGCCGCCGAGACGCTGGTCATCGAGGAATTTATGGAAGGTGAAGAGGCCTCGGTCTTTGTTCTTTCCGACGGTGAAAGTGCTAAAATCATTCACAATGCCCAGGATCATAAGCGGGCAAAGGATGGCGATACCGGATTGAATACCGGTGGCATGGGCGCTTACTGTCCCACACCGGTGCTTACCGAGGAGCAGATGCATCGCGTGGAGAAAGAGATTGTGCTTCCTACCATTTCGGCGATGGTACTCGATGATCAGCCCTATAAAGGTATTTTGTACTGCGGGTTGATGATTACTGAAGACGGACCCAAAGTAGTAGAGTACAACTGTCGGTTTGGCGACCCTGAATGCCAGGCTATTTTGCCTTCACTGGAATCGGATTTCCTGGAGCTGATATGGGCTACTGTTGAAGGCAACTTGTATGAGAAAGAGATCAAGCTGGATAATCAGTATCGCTGTTGTGTAGTGCTGGCATCCGGCGGCTATCCCAAATCATACGAAAAAGGAAAAGAAATTACGGGTATAGGGGAGGTCGGTGGCGAGGCGATTGTGTTCCATGCTGGTACTCGACAAGAAGATGGAAAGTTATTAACCGACGGCGGACGTGTACTTAACGTGGTTTGCGGGGGGGATACGCTCGAGGATGCCATTCGCAATACTTATGTGGAAGTCAAGAAAATATCGTTTGATAACATGCACTGCCGCAGCGACATCGGGGTGAAGGGTTTGGCCTATTTTGACTGATATTAATTGGGTGACTTTGTTTTTTTGAAAGCCTGCTGCTCAGGTAGAACGACGCAGAGCGTCCGCCACGCGTCCAACTGCGGAGCAATTGGACAAGCATCTAATAATTCTTTTTAAAACTTCCATTCTGGTCCTGTTGCTCTGCGGCAGGACTAAATTCTGCTAATCATTTATTGGTTTTATGGCATCGACTACTTTAAAGTAGATTGGCTGCTTGAGATAAAATACGGCAAAGATGAAGGATAATTCCTCAGTGTAACTCCACTACCTTTGGGGTTTAAAATGATTTGAAAGCTCGGAACGTTTTATTTTTCCGGTCTCGGTATAAGGAAGCGATGCCACTGCAATAATCTTTTTTGGTCGCTTATAGGGTTCAAGCTTGTGTTTAAGCTTTTCCTGTATCATTTCTGTAGATTTATTTTGGCCGTCAGCAAAAACTACAGCAGCAACGACTTTCTGTCCCCACTCACTATCGGGCACGCCAAAAACAGCGGCATCTTTGATAAAATTCATTTCTTTTAAAATTGATTCTACTTCGAAAGGCGATACATTTTCTCCGCCAGTAATGATGAGGTCGGTACGGCGCGCTTCGATATATAAATTTCCATTCGTATCACGCCGACCAAAATCTCCGGTGTTAAACCAGCCGTTTTCATCGAAACTATCTTGGCTTGATGTGTTATGATAGCCGTCAAAAACCTGCGGACCTTTAAGCCAGATTGTTCCCGAAGTTCGGGCCTTAACTACTGCTTTATTTTTATTTCGTATCTCAATTTTATTTGGTGAAAATATTTTTCCTACGCTATTTAATCGTCTCGTATTTTGATAATCACTATTGATAGAACTTGCGGCTATCTGGGCACAGGTTTCGGTCATGCCGTAACTGGGAATCACCGGAATATGTCGGTCAATGCACGTTTTCAGCAGTTGAGTATCAATTGGCCCGCCGCCCAGTAAAATAGCTTTAAACGCTTCATGCGGTATAAAACCCGCATCATCCAGCAAGCGTTTTAGCATTGTTGGAACAAACGAAGCGGCTACAATTTGTTGATCGTTGGATAAAAGCCTTGAGACTATATTTTCATCAAAACGATCGATTCGATAAACAGCCGATCCGTAGAGCAGAGATCGTAAAATGACGGATACTCCGCCTATGTGATGCAGAGGGAGGCACAATAGCCAAGCTTCATTCACTTTGGGTTTAAAATTTTGTGCCGAAGCTTTCGCAGCTACGTGCATTTGCCGCCGTTTGAGGGGTACAATTTTGGGTTCATCAGACGTACCCGAAGTAAAAAAATAGCCAAATGCTTTTTCAGTGGGATGATGGTAGGGGCCCAAATCAGAAAATGAACGCAGGGGGTGGTCTCTGGTGATTTTTTCTAATGGATCAAACCTTACAATTGGTATGGTTGGTATATGATTGGATAGCTTCTTGTCCGGGGAATAGGTAATTACCAATCCGGGACGAATTTCGGTGAGTTGTTTTGTCAGTGTATCATCTTTGGCTTTTGGATTAAACAAGGCCAATGGAATATTGTACAGCCAACAAGAAGCAATAATGAAAATTGATGCATCGCATGAATGAGTATGGAGACCGATTGGATGGTCGACATGGATGTTATATTCAGTAACTAATTCTTTAAAAAAATCTGCGAAAGAAAGGAGATCTCGATAGGTATAATTTTTTTCGCCCGAAGCCAAAAACAGATGATGCTCGTCAACGTCAAGTGATATGGGAGGGAGCGTTATGTTCATTCAATGTTAAGCCTTTCTGTGGTGATGCCAGAGAAATGAGACCCCATTAATGGCCTTAATTTCTCGGGACCCGGCAACTTATATCGGCCATTGCGGATAAAGTCATTATCATCCCAGAGGTCTTCGGAAAGTAGTTGACCGGTAGCCAGCCCGTGGGCCATATCGGTAGATCCCAGGCCTGCCGCCAGCGCTGCGGTCATCAGTCGCCCAAGGGCACTTTCAAGACTGGAAGTAAATACCATTTTGATATTCGTTTGATTGGAAATCTCCGTAAGCGTTTCAATAACCGGCCCGTGAACCATCGGCTTGATGACAAGAACATCAGCCAATGTTGCTGCTTCAAGTAATGAAAATGTGTGAGCCAGTGACTCGTCAAGAGCAATAGGTATAGATGTGCGGTTTTTGAGTTCGAGGAGGGTATCTCGATTGGGATTTGCCAGCGGTTCTTCGCAATATTCGATATTGAAATCTTCAATTACTGCAAAGAGATCTATCGCTTGGTTCAACGACCAGCTTTGGTTGGCATCCAACCGTATGTTAATATTAGGATGCTTGTCTCTAATGATTGAAAGCTGTTGTATAAATTGCCGGGTGTCATTTCCGGCTTTGATTTTTATAGTAGTAAACCCCTGCTCAACTTTTTGATTCACAGCATGCGATACTTCTTTTTTTGTGAGATCAATCACGGCGTTGACGGCAACGGAATCAACCGGATTAGCAAACAAGGCTTGTTGTAATGACTGATTTTTTGCAAGAGCTAAATGACTGGTGGCCAATGTATAGAGGCAAAATTGAAGCGAAGGAGCCAGGGGATGGGTCTTTAGAAATTCGTTAAGATCCGACAGCGAAAAGTCGCTATTAAAGAATTGCTTCATCGGTTCAATATGTGCCCGTATTTGCCTGATGACCTGCTGCGTGGTTTCAGCCGAAAAGGCGGGCAGGGGAGCCGCTTCACCCAATGTTATGCTCGTGTTTTTATGCAGCAGCACGATTACGCCGCTTCGATTAGAAAAAGTTTGACCAGCCGTAACGAACGGCGTCTTGAACGGGATGCTGTATTTGTAAAATTCTAAATTCATAATCAACCCACATAAATTCCAATACTGAATAGGATACTAAATAATGTCATAAACTGGGCTGTTCGCTCAAGAGTTTTGTTGAGTTCAACTTTGGGAGCATACCACACTTGGTAAGTTAAAAATCCGGCAAATGGCAAGGTTAAGAACGGGAGCAAAATAAAGAAATCAAAGCCAAGCCGGAAGAAAAAGTGAAGAGGCACTGCAAAAGCAATCACAATCATGGCCAGGTATTCCCACCGCAAAACGTCTTCTCCAAACATGACGCCCAGTGTATTTTTCCCGGCTGGTCCGTCTTGTTCAATATCTCTCAGATTGTTGATTACCAGTATATTTGTTGAAAGGGCTCCAACGGTCAAAGAGGCCCAAAAGGAAGCCGTCGACCACTCCAGCGCATTTACATAATAGGTTGTCATTACAGCAACAATACCAAAGAATATAAATACAAAAATATCGCCTAACCCATTATATCCCAGTGGATACGGCCCGCCGGTATAAAGGATGCCGCATATTAAACAGAGAACTCCGATAACAAGCACAACCCATCCGGCGTGCCATACAAGGTAGAGGCCGGTTAAAAAGGCAAGCATCATCGTTATGATTGTTGCTGCCAGCATTTGGTTCTGCGTTACCTGCCCTGTTGCTGTTGCTCGTTCAAATCCGATGCGTTTGTCGGTATCTGCCCCCTTAATATAATCGAAATAGTCATTGGCAAAGTTCGTACCTATTTGAATAAGAAACGCACAGAAGAGAGCCACCAGTGTGACGATCCAATTTAGTTGGCCGTTTCTTGCAGCCAGGGCTCCGCCCACTAAAACAGGAACAAAGGCGGCGGCCAGTGTCTGAGGACGCGCAGCCCGCACCCAGGCGATTATTTTTTTACGGTTATTCATCCTGAAGTTTGGTCTAAATTGTGTGGATATGAAAATTTATTTAAAAGTAAAAATTAAAGGTCAGCTTAAAAAAAGAAGCTTTATCACTGTGATTAGTAAAAAAAATTAAGATTTGAATGGAAAAATTGAA
>JAFGWN010000030.1 GCA_016937115.1 Balneolaceae bacterium
CGAAGCCGAAAAAATAAAGGAAAGAAAAGCAAACGAGGCGGAAGCCGGAAAAGCAGACGTGGGAATAATTAAGTTCTTAAATATTAGATCCTGAAACAGGTCCAGGATGACAAGATTAATTAGCATTATAAATTAACAGATGGAGTCCACTTTAAAAATGGGCTCCATCTTTATATAGAAAAAATAAGCAACGATTATCAACAGTTTTCACAGCAGGTTTGCGGTTTTTCATCCTGCAGTTCGGGTTGAGAAGATGTCAGCATTTCGAAATACCCCTCACCCGAAAAGTGCTGCTGCACCCGCACCGCATTGGCAATGGCAATAAGAGCTACACCAACGTCGGCGAAGATAGCCGCCCACATAGAGGCATATCCCACTGTTGCGAGCACCATCACCCCCACTTTTACACCCAGAGCAATAACGATATTTTCCCACACAATACGATGCGTAAAATTCGCAATCTCAATAGCGGTCGGAATTTTTGACGGTTGATCGGTTTGAATCACCACATCGGCCGTCTCGATGGTTGCATCCGAGCCCATACCCCCCATAGCCATGCCCACATCGGCCAGCGTAATTACGGGTGCATCGTTTACCCCGTCGCCCACAAATCCTACGGTTGAATCTCCATTAAGCGCCCGCTCCACATACTTATATTTTTCATCCGGAAGCAGACCACCGTAAGCTTCATCTAACTTCAGCTCGTTCGCTACGGCATCGGTCACCGCCTGATTATCCCCCGAGAGCATAATAAGCTTTTCCAGCCCCTGTTTTCGCAGACGTTCAACTGCTTCATGGCTATCGTCTTTGATGGTATCGGCAATATAAATTGTGCCGACATGGTTTCCGTCAACCGCTATATAAACGAGCGTCGACGCTTTATCAACTCCGTTGGTCTGCGGTTGGATATTTTGCTCCTTCAACAACTTCCGGTTCCCCACAAGCACCGTTTTATTTTCTATCCTGCCCTTGAGCCCGCGCCCGGATATTTCTTCCTGCCCGGTTACTTCTTTTAATCCATTGCCATTGTTAAAGTCAATAATTGCCCGGCCGATTGGGTGGGTTGATTGGGCCTCCAGCGAAGCCGCCCACTGCAGCAAATCTTCTTCACTGAAACCATTTATAGCCTCCACCCTCTGCACTTCGAACGAGCCTTTGGTAAGGGTTCCGGTTTTATCAAGAAACAGGATTTTCATTTTCCGGAGCTGATCCAAAAAATCCGAGCCTTTAAGCAAAATACCGTTCCGCGATGCCGCCCCGATACCGCCAAAATAGCCGAGGGGAATAGAGATTACCAGTCCACACGGGCAAGAAATAACCAAAAAGACCAACGCGCGATAAAACCAGTCCTGGAATACATAACTCTGTACAAACAAGTACGGCACAAACGTAACCGCTACAGCCAGCCAAACAACAATGGGCGTATAAACGGCAGCAAACTTGCTGATAAACCGCTGTGTAGGCGCCTTGCGCTCGGCTGCCTCCTGTACCATCGTTAAAATGTGTGCCAGCTTTGTATCCTCATACCCACTGATAACTTTAATCCGTACCGAGGTTTTCTGATTGATAGAGCCCGCCCAGACCTCTTCACCTTCGTTAATTTGCATTGGTTTTGATTCTCCGGTTAATGCCGCTGTGTTAAAGGACGCACTGTCGGTAATCAGCTCGCCATCCAGTGGCACCTTCTGTCCCGGCTTCACCCGAATGGTTTCTCCAACCTCAACCTCCGCGGGATGAATCTGCACAAAACTTCCATTTCGTTCCACTTCGGCTACATCCGGCTGCTGGTCGACCAGTGATTTTATGGAGCTCTTGGCACGGTACACCGCCCCGTGTTGTACATACTCACCGATCATGTAGAAGAGCATTACGGCAACGCCTTCGGCATATTCTCCGATGGCAAACGCACCGAGTGTCGCAATACCCATCAGAAAAAATTCACTGAATATGGTCCCATTACGCATTGATTTAAATGCCTTCACCCAAACCGGTCCGCCAACAACCAGATAAGAAATAACATACAACGACAAATAGATTACGACTGGAGCATTAAAAATATATTCAGCCAGTAGTGCAATTGCCAAAAATAACCCGCTGATAAACGCTTCTTTATATTTTGTTACAAGCTGAACCATATGTTAAGAATGATGTTCCACATCAGTTTTCAAAAAAATTACGCGAACCACATACAATTACTTTTCCTGAACATACCAAGCACATGCCCCGAAGGCTTGCATGATTATGTGTTTTTTGTGCAGGATTTAGTCTCTCCTGATGGTATAAAAAAACAACCACCGTATCTCAAAACAGTAATTATCCGGTATATTTTACTGTTCTATCCATTTTCGGGCGTGCTCAATCTCTGAATCTCCAAAGAACTTCAGATCTGTATCTACCATCCCTTCAATGGCTTTGGTGAGCCACCCTTTCCATGATTCTCTTCCTACCAGGGCGATTCGTGAAAAATCATTAACCTGTTCACTGTTCATATTGAGATCTGTCCAAAGCTTAACCACTTTATTCCACTCTTCGAGCCCCGAGAAAACGAACATTAACCGCGGATCGGTACTCTCCACCACATGTTTTTTAAGCACCGGCTTTATCCGACCAATATCTGCAGAGGTTGCCTCATCTATAATTTTAATGACCAATAAATTTGACGACTTCGTCTCAATTATTTCTATCATAACATCGTTTATTTAATTCGGTTCATAAATTAAGATATTAACACATAAAAGGTTTGCATCATTCTGTATTTTTTGTGCAGGATTTTGTTTGACTGCCACTACCTTAAAAACGCCGCTCTCAAACCCATAATCGCTTTTAGATTCGTGCTAAAATATTAGATCCTGATCTGGTCCCGCGAATTTGACATCGATACAGAAAATGAGGCGAATACACCCGGTAAAACCTCTCTAAATCTTATCAATGGAAATACGTTTATTCTTCTTCACTTCCTTGAAATGCGACGGCGAAAGACCGGTCTCTTTTTTAAACTGACGAGAAAAATGCTGCTGACTGCTGTAGTCGAGATCCAAGGCAATTTCGCTGAGGGTTTTCTCATCATACACAATCAGCTCTTTCGCACGCTCAATTTTCTGCTGTATGAAATAGCGCTCAATTGATTTTCCCTCTACAGCAGAAAACAACCGGCTTAATTGCTGATAATCTTTATGCATACTTTTAGAAAGATAGTCCGAAAGGTTGCCCTCCAACGTTTCACCCGAACGAACCAGTTTAATGATATGATGTTTGATGCGCTCGACTGTGCGACTGCCTTCATCATTAATCACATCAAACCCGTTGTTACGAACAACCGAAATGAGTCGCTCATATCCATTCTTGTCAACCGGCCGGGCCAGTTGCAGTTCGCCAAGCTCAATTTTTTTGATGTGAAAACCGGCATCAACCAGTTTCTCTTCCAACACTTCGGCACAATGGCTGCAAACCATGTTTTTGATATGAAAATGAGTAGATTTCATCACAGTAATTAAATTATATCAATAAAGATAAAATATACCGTTTTTATGAACCTGTAAAGAAAAACCGGGATCTTAAATCAATTTGTAGTTGTTGATTTTTAAAATTCCACCAAATACATCTGCTATGATACGAAAAAGAAATAAGCAGATAAATTGATAGTACGAAAGTGCCCCACAAAGGGAAAGAGGGTAACAAAACACTACTCATCAAACAAACCAACACCCGGCATGTATGGAGGCTGAAAAATGAAGTCGATAGGATCTATTTTTTTCAAATTAAACTTCATCATTCTTTTATAAAAAAAGTATATTTTTCATCCCATAAAACAAGAACAAATTACAAGAATGATGAAGGATTTTTCTGCTACCAAGTCAACATTTAACACCGGATCTGACACTGCTCACTTTTATAGTCTTAAAAAGCTTGAATCGATGGGCTATGGACCAATGGCTAAACTACCGTTTACTATCCGCATTTTGTTGGAAGCGGTGCTGCGTGCCCACGACGGTTATGTTGTAACAGAAAAAGATATTGCGCTGCTGGCTAACTACAATGCAGCAAAACCCAAAGGCGAAATCCCTTTTAAGCCATCACGGGTAGTACTGCAAGACTTCACAGGCGTACCAGCTATTGTCGATTTGGCCGCATTGCGTTCAGCCATGGATCGCATGGGCGGAAATCCGCAATCTATAAACCCGAAAATTCCGGTTGATCTGGTGATTGATCACTCTGTGCAAGTTGATACGTTCGGGCAGGAATACGCCTTCATGTTCAATATGGAGAAAGAGTTTGAACGAAACCGCGAGCGGTATGAATTTTTGAAATGGGGTCAAAAGGCATTTGATAATTTTCGGGTAGTGCCTCCCGGGCGTGGTATTGTGCACCAGGTTAACCTGGAATACCTTGCCAAGGGGGCCTTTCAAGCCACCGATGACGATGGGCAAACCGTCGTTTATCCCGACACGCTGGTCGGTACCGATTCGCACACCACCATGATAAACGGACTCGGTATTTTGGGCTGGGGCGTGGGTGGTATTGAAGCAGAAGCGGCAATGCTTGGCCAGCCAATATACATGCTCGTGCCCGAAGTTGTAGGTATGAAACTAACCGGGAAGCTTCGCGAAGGAATCACGGCCACCGACCTCACCCTTACGGTAACTCAGATGCTTCGCAAGCACGGCGTGGTAGGTAAATTTGTGGAGTTTTATGGCGACGGACTTAGCAATATGAGCCTGCCCGATCGTGCCACAATCGCTAACATGGCACCTGAATACGGCGCAACAATGGGCTTTTTCCCGATGGATGACGAAGCTATGAGGTATATGCGTCGCACCGGCCGCTCAGAAGAACATGTGGAAATGGTGGAACGCTATATGAAAGCGCAGGGACTATACCATACCTCGGAAACAGTAGAACCTGAGTTCACCGATACCCTGGAACTGGATCTTTCTGAAGTGCAAACCTCACTTGCCGGACCGAAACTCCCACACGATCGCATTGCTCTTCCCAATATGAAAACAACGTTTGAGAACTCATTGACCAGTGATAACCCCACCATGGGATTTGGCCTTGCTCAGGAAAAACTGGCCAACAAGGGTATCTACAAAAACGGCCAAGAGATTGAAATGAAACACGGAGATGTGGTTATTGCCGCTATCACCTCGTGCACCAATACCTCTAACCCGAGTGTAATGCTGGGCGCCGGCATTATTGCAAAGAAAGCATTTGAAAAAGGCCTGAAGGTTCCGCCTTATGTTAAAACTTCGCTTGCCCCGGGCTCGCGTGTAGTAACTGAATACCTTAAAGAAGCCGGGCTTACCGACTATATGGACAAACTCGGATTCAACCTTGTGGGTTATGGCTGTACAACTTGCATCGGCAATTCAGGACCATTGCCGCAACCCGTAGAACAAGCGGTTAAAGAAGGAGATCTAATTGTTGCCGGTGTGCTTTCGGGTAATCGCAATTTTGAAGGGCGGATCCACCCGTACGTAAAAGCCAACTACCTGGCTTCTCCACCGCTGGTAGTAGCTTACGCGCTGGCCGGTACGGTTGATATCGATCTTGAGCACGAACCGCTGGGCCAGGATAAAGACGGGAATGATGTTTACCTGAAAGATATATGGCCTACCTCAGAAGAAATTGCACAAAATCTGGACCGTGCTATCCGTCCGGAACTGTTCGAAAAGCAATATGGAGATATTTTTAAATCAGAAGAATGGGATGCCATTTCGATCGGTGGGGGTGAGCTGTATGAATGGAAAGAGGAATCAACCTACATTCAGGAGCCGCCGTTCTTTATGGACATGGGAGAACAGGCAGACCCCATATCCCCAATTGAAGGTGCCCGTGTGCTTGTGAAAGTAGGTGACTCCATCACCACCGACCATATTTCACCGGCAGGTAACATCAAACCTGAAAGTCCGGCCGGGCAGTACCTGATTAACCACGGTGTGGAAGTCGCTGATTTCAATTCCTATGGCTCTCGAAGGGGTAACGACCGGGTGATGACGCGTGGCACCTTTGCCAATGTGCGATTTAAAAACCAACTGGCTCCCGGCAAGGAAGGCGGCTTTACGAACTACTTCCCGGACGATGAAATTACTACGATCTTTGATGCCGCAACACGGTACAAGAAAAACAGCACACCTCTCATCGCCCTTGCGGGACATCAATACGGTACCGGCTCATCGCGCGACTGGGCTGCCAAAGGAACAATTCTGTTAGGCGTAAAGGCGGTTATTGCAGCTTCTTATGAGCGTATTCACCGTTCCAATCTGGTGGGTATGGGCGTACTTCCGCTCCAGTTTAAGGAAGGCGAATCGGCCGATACACTTGAGCTCGACGGCTCCGAAACCTTTTCTATCGATGTGTCGGATGATCTGCAACCCCGCGATATAATTCCGGTGGCAGCACAGAAAGCCAATGGAGAAACTATCGAGTTCGAAGCAGTGTGCCGCATCGATACGCCTGTGGAGATTGATTATTATCGCAATGGCGGTATCCTGCAATACGTGCTGCGTGATTATCACCAAACCAAGAACTAACCTCAAGAAAAATAAAAAAAGCCCCATCAAAGTGATGAGGCTTTTAAGCTCCCCGGGTAGGATTCGAACCTACGACCCATCGGTTAACAGCCGATTGCTCTGCCGCTGAGCTACCGAGGAATGAAATCAATACGTAAAAGAAATACTGCTTTCAAAGAGAGCACAAATATAATAATTCCTACCCTCGTAAGTCAAGATTTTTTTGGCCCAATTTAATACTCTACCTTTTCCAGGATAAGGCCTTTTGCCGGGGCTCCGTGACTTATTTTTTCTTCATCAGGTTGATGTAATAAATCACTGAAATGTTCAACCGTGTGCTTGCCTGTTCCCACCTGGAGCATGGTACCCATGAGCCGGCGTACCATGTGCCGCACAAATCGGTTTGCTCTAATGCGATAGGTAATCAAATGATCATTTTCGGAAAACTCAGAAAACCCGACCGTACAAATAGCATCGGGCTGATCTTTATCTGATTTGCTGAAGCTCTCAAAATCGTGCGTGCCCTTAATCATATCAGCGCAAGCCCGCATGGCGTCCCTATTTAAGGCATAGCGCTCAAGCGCGGCATAACGGTATAAAATAGGGCTTGGTCGCGTTACAATCTGGTAGCGATATTGCCGCGATTTGCCATCAAACCGTGCATGAAAATCATCCGTAATTTTTTCCATCTGCCACACACTGATATCGCGTGGCAATACGCCGAGCAAGGCATACATCAGATGATCAATGTCAATATCCTGCGCAATATCTACGTGTGCAACTTGCGCCTCGGCATGCACGCCGCTGTCGGTACGTCCCTGCCCGATGATATCGATATCTTCCTGTAAAATACGGCTGAACGCGTTTTCCAATTCTTCCTCAACGGTATTGGCATTGGGCTGGATCTGCCAACCGCTGTATCGGGTACCGTCATATTCAATCAGAATTTTATATCGGGACATAATTTTTTATTACAGGCCAATGTTTTGTTTGATATATTAAATTATCTATTTGACAAAATAAGACGTTAATAAAATCTTTCTGAATTACAGATGAAGTTTTTTCAATTTTTGCTTATTGCCTTGCTAACTATCGGAATCACAGCCTGCAGCGAGTCTAACCATAAAGAAAAGAATCCGGCTCCAACAAACTTTATATTGAAATCAAACCAGGCCGGCCCTTTTATTATTGGTGATGCTATTCCCGATTCATCGGAGCAATTTGCAATTCAAAAAGAACAGCGTCCCGGTCCGGAGGGAACGCCGCCACAGCAGACTATCTATTTTGTTTCACAGAAGGGAAATAAACTGGCGATGCTAACACCCAAATATGATTCTGAAAACCAAAGCTATACCAACACTATTGCTGAAATTATGGTGCTCTCAGATCGGTTCAAGACCGAAGAAGGAATCGGGGTTGGCTCAACTATTAAGGAGTTTACATCCTCCTATGCTGACTATAATCTCTGGTATACTTATGTAAGTGATCGTTTTGTCCTTGAAACATCACAACATAATATGCAGTTTCTTTTGCAGAAGAAAGATTATGCCGGAGGTGAAATCAATTTTGAAAGCGAAATAACACCGCTTAAGATTGACAATTTTGATTCAGAATCAATGATTTATAAGGTGAGAATATTTTAAACTATATGAAACCTTTACCTAAGATCTTTTGCCTGTTGCTGGCAGTTTCGTCCGATTGAACTGATCGATTGAAGACCCCTAAAATTGTCGATTCAGCGAGCTTAGACTATACAGTTAATATTCACTTATATAGCATACGATGACAAAAACAAATAAACTAAAGAACTACTTTTTGTGGACACTTATCTCCGCCCTTTCCGCGGGCGCGCTCCTTGGTATTTTTATTTTCTTGTTTGGTGAGTTTGGCGATCTCGAAATCCGGCTGCTGGTAACGACACTGGCTATCGGCGGGTTTAGTTTAACGGGCCTTTGCTGTTCAACAATTTACAAGTATGATAAGCTAAAAACGTTTGCCGCACTTGGTATGGCAACGTCCGTCTTTGGCTTTATCATTAACCTGACTGGAATATGGGAACTCTGGGATACCGATTCGACGGTCCGCTTTATGGCTACCTTTATCATCCTTTCAATTTCATTTGCCCATATCTCGCTGCTGCTGCTTTTGTCGCCTGCCAAAAGGTTGATCCAAAATATTCAAAAAGCTACCATAACAACCATTGGAATAGTAGGTGCTATGTTGGTTGTAGCCGTATTCAATGAATTTGAAAACAGCGAATTTTACTTCAGAATTTTAGGCGTATTTGCCATTCTGGATGTGCTTGGGACTATTCTTATGCCAATATTAAACAAGACGTTATCCCAGGATGATTAGTCCAAAATAACCGTCTGAAATATCTTTCATTACAGTAGTAAGTACAGCAACCAGACGTAAAGTTATTCTTTGCGCCGCTCACGATTCCAATGGCGGAAAATAGAAATGCTGAATCCAATCATTAACACAAACGTTCCCAACCATACCACCGAAATAAACGGTTTCTCTTCGGCTACCACCAGCACCCATTCTTCTTTGTAGGTTTCGTCAATTCCTTCTACTTCAAGAGTAACTTCACCCGTTTGGGGATCGATATTGGTAAAACGGAAGCTTACATCATAGCCCTGTAGCTTCTGGGGCGGTGAGTAGCTCCAGCTTTTCCCCTGATTCGTATAAATTGCAAAAAGCGGGCGCAGCGTTTGTGCATCACCACTGGCCTGGTGACGAACATTAATGCGGGCACGCACGGCAATCATCGTACTGTCGGGCAAACCTTCTGTACTCGTTTGATTGAAGGATTCAAGGCTAATGTCAAAACCGCCAACACGAATCTGCTCTCCCTCTTCCAAGGCTAGCTCCTGCCCTTTCGTGGTATCGGGTGTTGCAGCTGTCTGCTGCCCCGCTTTTTTCTGTTCTTCAATTTGTTCATTACGTCGTTCCACATACGAACTTCCCGCCACGTACAAGTACAAGTCACTCGTCAAGCCTGTTTTTACATCGGGATCAACCGACCACTGTACCGCGCCGCCCGGCGATGCTGCCGACAGCGGGTACACCTGCGGATAGAGGTAGGTGCTACCAGAACCGTCCAGCGACTCTATCCGAATGCGATACTCCTGCTGTCCGGGACGCTCCTGGTCTTCAAGCGTGTACCCTTCGTAGGTAAACAGATAGCGATCGTTAACTACCTTCGGTTCGTTGAGTTTTAACTGCATGAAGTTTGCTTTCTGGCGCACCGGCAGCCCTTCGCTGTCGGTCATTTCTCCTTGTTCAACAGCAGCATTATATGTTTGTGTGGCTTCATCAAGCAGATTGCTGTTATACAACGACGAAGCCAGAATCCCCAGCAGCAACAGCCCAAACCCAACATGGGTAAGCGAACCCCCAATGAGCATCGGGTTTTTGAACATCAGACGAATCATAATCACCCCGTTACCAATAACAGCAAACCAGCCTGCCAGCATAAATACCATCGAATAAAGATCATATACTTCGGCAATCATAATAGTTGCCAGCGTAGCCACACAAGTGAGGGCAACCGGCAGCAGCAGATCCTGAGCCAGTGATTCTGCGTCCTGTTTTCTCCAAAATAAGTACTGACCAATTACAGTGAAAAAAGCCGCTATGATAGCCAGTGGCAGCGTCCAATCGTTATAGAAACTGATCTCCGGCGGCGTAGGATTGGCGGTAAACAGCCGACCGATAATAGGCGAACTGGTTCCCAATGTAATAATAAGTGCCAATAAGAATAGAATCATTGCACCGGCGAAGGTCATAAACTCCCGGCTCAGCAATTTTGATTCGCGCTGTTGGCTTGGCAATCGTTTATAGCGCCAGGCGAACATCGCCAAGCAAATACCCGTCATCACCACCATAAAGATGACTAACTGCGTATACAGGCCCAGATCTACAAAGCTGTGCACCGAAGCATCCTCAAGAATGCCCGATCGCGTTAAAAAAGTTTCGTAAACTACGGCTACGTACGCCAACAAAGCAAAAACAATAGAGGCCTTTTGAGAAGTGGAACTTTTCTTTTGGATAATCATCGTATGGATACCCGCTGTACCCAGCAGCCACGGCACCAGCGATGCATTCTCTACGGGATCCCATGCCCAGTAGCCGCCAAATGAAAGCGTAACATACGCCCAGTAACCGCCGAGAAAAATAGCGGTGAGCAACGCTACGTTTGCTCCCAGCGTCCATGGTAGGGCCGGATGAATCCATTCGTTGTATTTTTCTTTCCAGAGCGCCGCCATTGCAAAACAATATGGCACCGTCATCATCGCAAAGCCAATAAATAAGATCGGCGGATGAATGACCATCCACGGGCTTTTCAACAGATCATTCAACCCCTTGCCGTCGGTCGGCACAAAATCGGGATTGGCCTGGATAAAGGGCGCGTTGGGCATGGCTTCGGCGATAGTGCGAAATGGCGATGCACCGATAGCGACATCACCAATATGGATGCCGGCAATCATCGAAAACAGGAACACTTGCGTTAACGTAAGGAACAAAAGCACCGGACCGCGGTATGGCTTACGGGTCCATTTCATCAAACCGCAACCAATCAAAAAAGAGAAGAGGATCCACAGCATAAAACTGCCTTCCTGCCCGCCCCAGAAAGCCGCCACAAGATATTTTAACTGCAGGTCGGAACTGGTGTAATTGAAAACGTAGTAATAGTTAAACTGGTGGGTTAGGATGATGTAAACCAGAAGCCCGGAAGCAATAATCAAAAACAAACCCTGCAGCCCAAACAACCAGTTTGATGCACGAAAATACCGGTTTTGATCATTTCTGGAATACAGAAAATAACCGACTGCCGCAAGGATAGAGCATACAAAAGCAGCATTAATAAAAATTTTACCCCAAACTCCAATCATGGGTTAACTCTTTTCAGCTTCGGCAGGTTTAAACTGGGCTTCTTCCCCGGTAGCATTATATTTAGACGGGCACTTCATCAGCATATCGTTTGCATAAAAAACGCCGTTTTCCATATTGCCGATGACCACAAGTTTTTCGGCCTGCTCAAAATTATTAGGCTTCGGCTTGGGATAAATCACCTTGCGTACATTCCCCGCTTCGTCTTCCATAAAGAAGGTGAACTGTTTGTCTTCAACGGAAAAACCGTACGCTTTTGAATCTTCCCATTTGCCTACCACGTGCGCACTTTTTCGGTTTTCAGCTTCGGCAAAGTTTGTATACGTGCTGATACTATTGCTGAAGTTGACCATCAGCAAGGTGGTAAATCCGATGATGGCAATAATGCCGATAATAACTTTCGGTTTCATGATATGCTTTAATTTACTGTTGCTTCAGGGTTTCTTCGAGCCGGGTTACTTTACGGTCGGTACGAATGATAAAAAACAGCAGTACAAACCAAATAATCAGACTGACGCCGAGTACGATAAATATAAGATCGTGTGATGCCATCGCGGCCATGAGCGATCCGGCCTGATCGGCAGACTCGGCTCCGGCCCATTTATCGCTGTAGCTGGATGACAACGTATCAACGGCTGCCAGCGTATCTTCTTGTACTGATGCTAAAAAATTATTCATTGAATTGGATACTCAATCTGATCTTTAATGTTCTTGTACCGCACGCCAATATCGGTCAACCAAAATGCCAACCCGATAAATCCTACAATGGCCGGATAAAAGATATAACGCAATTCGGGGGCGGTAATTTCACTGAATGCGGGATTGCCTTCTGCTCCGGGGTGTAAACTCGGTAGTTGCCTGGGAATAATATACAGCAAAAATGGAATCGTTGTGGCCGCAAAAATATTAAATATTGCAGAAATTTTCGCCCGCTTTTCGGGGTTATCAAATGCTGTACGCAATACAAAGTAAGCGACGTATATCATCATCGCCAACGCCGACAAATTCATCCGGGGCTCGGCGAACGTCCACCACGTGCCCCAGGTAAATCGCGCCCACAACGAGCCCGTCAACAGCCCGCAAATACCAAACACCAGCCCTACTTGTGTGATGGTCGCTGCTTTTCGGTCGGTAGCCAGGCTTTCATCACTCAAAAATTTGATGCTGAAAAATAATCCCCCGGCAAAACAGACCGCCATGGTAAACCACATAGGCACGTGCAAAAACAGGTTGCGCGCCGACTGCTCTAAAATAGGGATATCGGGAAGCGGAATTAAAAAACCGGCAATAATCACACCGGTCATCCAAAACGCTACCGCATATTTCCACAGTTTTAATTTCATTAAGCTGGTAAATAGAATTTTGACATTACATTACAGCCTGTTAATATACGAAAACTCTTGGGGAAAAATTAGTAAAACACCTTTCCTTTTTCTGAATTTTGCCTATGTTACAATTGTTATTTGAAGCAATTGTGAAAGTTAATAATCGCAGTTTCATGACGCAGAAGAATACCGGTCGCACCTATATCCTGGAACCCAGCTGGAAACAGTTTTTTTGGGGCTATATGCTATCCATTCTGGCAATTCCGCTCTTTGGCATCGGACTTGTCGCACTCTACTTTGTTCGTAAAAATCATCAACAAATAGTGTATGAAATATCCGACACCCAGATTAAACGGGTTGATGAAAAGTATGAGCATCACGTCGACCTGACAGATATCACCCGGGTAGAACTGGTAAAAAACTGGATGCAGCAGAAGCTGAGTATCGGGACTCTCGTACTCTATACATCCGCTTCCAAGATGATGCTGGAAGGCGTGGAGGAACCCGAAAAACTGAAAGAGCTTTTAGAACAGGCCATCCAATGGGAAATAAAGCGGCAGCAAGAGCAGCAGAAAACCAACACGCTGGAACCCGATTACCAACCGGGAAGCATGGAAAAGATGAACTATCTTACCGGCTTGTGGCAGCAGGGTTTAATCTCCGACGATGATTACGAAAAAGAACGGAAACATTTCGAATAGCTTAATTTGAAAAACTGGCAATCCTCCCTATTTAATATAAGGTATCATCATAAAAAATGACCCTTAGCTTCTGCCCTTTCATTCTTTTTCTTTACTCATCCTGATTTGCTCAAACCGATACCCTCCTGCAGGCTCTTGATGAATTGATGGAAACCATACATATGGAAGAACAAACAGTGGAGCCTGCCGACCGCATGATGAATTTACAAATCCAAGCGATGCCTCAGCTTGCGAGGATGTTCAAAATCTGGCAAAGATAACCCCTGAATTAGCGGAACGGATAGCAAAAGTTTCGCAACAAGCCGTACAAGATCATCAGGCAGAACTACAGCAAATGATTCCTGAGATTATAGAAAAGCAGGAAAATAAATTTTCAGGCGATGGTATGACCCGATTGTATACCGGCCTCTTCGGGAACATCTCTTTGTTGCCGGAGCTGCCTCTGGTAATGATGCTCTTGCCGGGTGATGGTCATCCCCCAAATGATACCTGCCCCGGCCAGGAGCACGCCAAAAATCATTAATAGCTGCTGGATGGAGAAAATCTCATTCTCCAAAAGAGCTGAAGCCGCCAGCACCGAAGCTGATTGAGCCAGTGTAAACAACAACCATTCGGTACTAAAAATACGTCCCCGGTAGGTATCGGGTGTGCGGCGCTGCAACAGCACCGTGCTCATCACCCAGTTAGCTCCGGATGAGGTATGCGCGAGCAACACAAAAACCAGCATTAAAATCAAACTGGTCGTCAGTCCCACAATCACATACATGGCGCCCGTAAAAATCATACAGAGTCCCATCACCCGTATCCAGTCCGCTTCATCCGGGAACAGACGCCGCCCAATGATCGGACCAATGCCTGTGCCGATGCCACGCGCCGAATAGAGCAAACCAAGCCCCACGCTGCCCATCAGTAAAATTTCTTCGGAAACAAGGATAAGCATATACGTCAATGCGCCGAGAAACATCGTAAAACAACCTTTGGCCAACGTGGGACGCAATACGCGCCGTGTATTAATCAAATATTGAAATCCTTCTTTAATACCAACAAACGGATTCCGCGTGCGTTTCAGCTCGGCCTTACTCATCGTCTCCTGCGGAATGACTGCCCGGTAAATAAACCACGCAGAAAGAATGTAGCTGAGAGCATCCAAAATAAAAACAAGATCGGTGCCCAGCCATGCAGTTGCCAGTCCGCCGATACCCATTCCCAACGTAAATATAACGCTCCAGCTTGCCGCCGAAAGTACATTGGCATCAACCAGCTCTTCTTTGGTAGTGACATTTGGAATAGACGAAGTTTTTGCCGGTTCAAAAACAGCCGACAGCATCATCTGCAGAGCCGTAAAAACGTACGCCATCCAGAGCGTTTCGTACGATACCACCAACAGCATCGCTACCATCAGCATAGCCCGCAGCCCATCACAAATCATCATGATTCGGCGGCGGTTGAAACGGTCGGTAATATATCCCGCCAGTGGAGAAAAGAACGCCAGGCTCAGCATTTTTACTACAATAATAAGCCCCAGTAAAAATTCGGAATCGGAATAGCGGGTGATGAGTGCATAGACCGCCAGCAACCCAAACCAATCACCAAAATTGGACACCACCTGGCTCAGCCACAACCGGCGGTAGTTGTGGTTCTGGCTGACAAGATCAATGTAAGGCTGTATTTTTTTGAGCAAAATTCTGTTTAATTTTTATCCGTTACTTCTGTTTTGGTAAACCCAGATAACGAATAAATCTTTAACTGTAAACTAATCAAGGCCCGTGCTGCCAAAGCCACCTGCTCCCCGCCTGCTTTCCGGTAGCTCATCGGTTTCTTTTACCGAACACTGCTGCACCGGCGCAATGACCATCTGGGCAATGCGGTCGCCATGATTTATTGTAAAAGACTCTTCCCCGAGATTTACCGCCAGCAGCTTTACTTCGCCGCGGTAATCAGCATCGATGGTCCCGGGTGTATTTAGCATGGTGATACCATTGCGCCAGGCCAATCCGCTACGGGGCCGAATCTGTGCTTCATAACCTTCCGGCAGGGCCATTTGCAGTCCCGTTGGGATCAGCATCCGTTTCCCGGGTTTTAATTCCAAGGGTTCATCAAGTGCAGCCCGGATATCCATCCCCGCCGCAAAAGCCGATTCATAAGAAGGCAATGGTAAATCCTGTGCATGAGGCAGCTTCTTAAAATAAATATCAATCATTCCGTCGTTCTTTTTTGTAATCGATTAGTTTTATTTTCACATTTCCGAGCCAAACTTTCACGCGGGCCTCCACCGGCACGCGCAAATCGTCGGCAAGATACCACGCTTCAAATTCTCCTGAAAACCCAAACGGGCCCTTTATATTGGTATCACCTTTAGTAAAATAGGTTTTAACTTCTTTAGGGAACGCATCATATTCGCGCATATCTGTTTCTGTAGTATTGGCAAGTGTCATGTACTTTTTTTCATGGTTAAGGTAAATGGGAACTTTTACCACCGAATCTGTTCCCGCTGTCAACCGACTCCGGTAAAACACAGAATGGCCGGATGACGCCGGTTCTTCAAGCGCCAGCGTATCACGCGGCTGATCTTTTTCGTAGGCATACACTTTTTGAACCTTACGGTCAAAAATATACTCTGAGTCGCGGTACTCTTCCTCATCAACATTATCGGTCCAGTATTCTTGCACCCGAATCATATTGCCAACGATAGCGAAAATTGAGTTGTAATGATTTTCCTCCCTGCCTACAAACGGGATACCCGAATTTGAGGTAATAATGGATTTTAGATGCCAGCTCTTTTTACCGTTATAGAGCGTATCAGAAACAACTTCTACTTTTACCTCCCCAAGTTTGAAGAAGCTGTACCGAACTTTATATGTAAAAACCTCGTGCCACTGCATAAGCTCATCAACCGTTGGAGGTTGTTCGCTGTAATCATAAGAAACAGTAGTATTCTGGCCGGCTGCAACGGGGACGAGTGCACCCAAAAGAAACAACAGCAACATATTTCTGCAAATAAATGAATGCATATTTTTTTTGTAATAGTACCGTTTTAAGAATAATTTCATCCTGATGATATAGCAACTTAAAAAGTTAGATTCAAAGGCTGAATAATTCCAATCAAATTGAAATCGTTCGTGGCTGTTCCCAACATATTCAAATTTTACCTTATTTTTGTTTTAGTCTTTACCCTGATAAGCTGTTCTGAAAGTGAGGCCCAGCGCGAATTTGAAAATCAGGCGTTTTCCCAGCCTTCCGGCATCACTGAAATGACACCAAATGGCGGACCGGTTGATAATGGCGAAAACGATCCCGACGATTGGCGTATCGCCCCTGACTTCCAGGGAAGTATTTCTATTGAAACTCCTGCTTATCCCAATCCTGTTTCCTTCTCGGGCGAAATAGAAATTTTGGCCAGTGTAAACAGTTTTGGAGCTGTTAACGGGCTCCAGGTTTATGCGTTCCAGCAACCTACACAACCTCGCGGCCCCCTTGTAATCATAGACGGCCAGCTTGAAACCGGATTCAAAACTATCCATATAGATCCCGAAACATTTGCTTCATCGACCGGCGCCGGGAATTTTGGCAACCTTTATCGGATCATCATATATGATGGAAGCGGGAATGTCATCAGTTACGGAGACGTTCAGGTTCAATAAGTTGTGAAGTAAACCCACGGCTGTTATTTTAAACGATTCTTATGGGTAAACATAAAGTTACAGCATCCGAACGAAGTATTCTTGAGCGGCTGGTATTTCCCGAGCCGTTCGCCATCATTATGGAAGAAACCGGATTACAGTACGGCGAGCTCCGGGATGATTTGATCAACCTGCTTAATTTTGGTTTTGTTGAGACGTACCAGTTTAAAGGCGATAAAATTACATCAACCGGATTTTATGATGCCGACAATCTTCAAAATTTTACATTTCGCGCCACCAGCAAAGGACTTTCTGCTATTTAAAAAAACACGATTATGAAATTTGAAACATCTATTGGTGATACCGTCACCGAACTGAATATTGAACCGGAAGAAAACACACTGTTGGTCAACAGTTCTTCCAAAGACTACTCTTTTTATACCCAGCCCAACGGCCGAAAGTTATTGCGCATTGGTAACAAACTCTATAAAATCGACAATGTAGAATTTGAAAAACACACCGTCCGGTTTACCATCAATGGGCAATGGTGCAGTGTTGATGTCCGTGATGAGCAGGATTTACTAATGGATGAGATGGGCTTTAAAACCGCGGCCGATATCGGCGAAGGACAG
>JAFGWN010000233.1 GCA_016937115.1 Balneolaceae bacterium
ACTCGCCTTCACGCAGAAGATCGACCGTTATATCGCGAATTTGCAGGTGGCGTTTGAAGGGTAAGAGGGGGATTTTTCTTGGGAGCACCATGCTCCAGCTTGGCATGAGCCGAATGCTCAACGAATGTTCGGTATTGGTTTCAGGCGATCATCCGCTTCTACAACGCCGCCACCGACGAAGAAAAACTCACCGCCGCCGCCTCGCTAAGCGAAATTCTCCGACAGATTGATGAGGGGTGAGTGGGCGTCTTATGGGTTAAGATGCTGTGTTTTATTGGCGAAATAGTACATTGTTAGACGTTTAGATGTTTTTGGCTTTGCTTGATAGAGTTACCTGTAATTCATATAAATTTTATGGATAGATTAATCAATAATTCACAAGGCTATGTTTATATCCTACAGGTGAAGGACATAGACCTTCCTGTTTGCAAAATCGGCATGACCACCAGGAATCCCTATCGGCGTTGTGAAGAAATCAATATCAGTTCAACAGGCGATTTTATTTGGGAAGTTGCTCATTCTGTTGCTGTAAGCGATTGTGGAAAATTGGAATCACTGGTTCATCAAAAACTCGAACCATTGCGACAAAAGAGAAGAGAGTTTTTCAACCTGAATCCGACAGATGCGTATCAGGCTATGCTCTCTATCATTGATCGTCAAGATGAGATCACTTTTGTTGATGTCATTGAGCCAATAAGTCGCGATAATAATGCATTTGAAAGCCAGAAAAGGTCAACGCAGCGAGTACAGCGAAACAGCCGATCAAATGAGAAATACGTAGAAATGCTTGATGCTTTCACAACTGTATTGGGCATTAAAGGTCGGCCTTTTGGACAGCTAAACAAACCGTATTTCGGGATGAGTGATGGTAATGATGGAGTTCAATGGAATATTGTCATCTTTGCCGATGCTGATAAAGCAACACTGGGGATTAATCTTGAAGGGATGAAATATAAAGACTGGCCTATAGCAAGGTTTATTATTTCTGAATTGAAAACATTTGCTTTATTAAATGCAACGCAGAGCTTGTCGAACCCTGAACGAGTGTTTGTCCGTTTCACTAGAGATGCTTGGCAGGTTACAAGCCGACCTCTTATTGAGGAACAGTATATTGGCGGCAAACAAATATCGTTATCTGATTTAAACGAAAGCTTATGGTTTTCGATGTTGAAAGAAGCTTTGGAATGCCTTGATGAAAAGAAGAAATATCATGGAAGAAAAACTCAGGAGGTAACACTTGCGAACAAACAACGGAATGGTTTTCAAAAGAGGATGCTTCCCGTTTCACCTCATTTAAATGTATGGACAGATATATCCTTCCAGGGGGAGATATTAGAAAATCTTATAAACGGGACAAAGCTTTTGACGCCATTGTATGAGAGGGTAAAAAAGATTTTGGAGCGATAAGATAAATATAAGAATCTTAATCGATATGAACTTAGAACCATGCAGAGAATGCGGGAAGTTAATAAGCAGACATGCCAAGGGATGCCCGCATTGTGGAGCTAAAAACAAAGATATTTCTAAACATGTAATCTTTGGGGTAATTGGTGGAATGCTTTTTCTTGCGGTGGTTTTTAATCCCAGTGTTTTTGCCCCTAATAATCAGACCTCCCAGAACGATGCGACTTCAAATAATATTTCCACTATATCTGACAGGTGGACGTATCAAGAAGACTCGATCGGGATTGACGCTATACCCGTAAAAATTTTAACATTAAGAAGTGAGCAATCGATAGATCTCGCGTTTCCCTACCAAGGGGAAAATTATGGTCATATAGTCGTGCGAAAAATCAAGGAGAAAAGACCAGAAGTAATATTTACTGTTGATAAAGGACAATTTAATAATTCATACTTAGGAGCCAAGATTAAGGCTAAGTTTGATGATAAACAGTCCATAACATTTACAGGAAAACCACCAAGCGATCATTCATCAGGAATTGCGTTTATTAAAAACCCTGTTAGTTTTATCAAATCTATCCAAAATTCAAAAAAATTAAGAATCGGAGTAGAGTTTTTCCAGCAAGGCGAACAATACTTTGATTTTGAATTAACTGGTTTTGATTTATCGAAACTCAAATAATTGTTCGAAATATGGGATTCTTTCACTAATCGGGTAGGCGCTCGACGCTTCTGTCTTATGAAAGAAAGAGCATTACTCAATGCTTTTGCAAACAAAAATCAAACCGTTTTCTTCGTGATCTCCTGATAAGAAAATTCCCACGATCCGGCCTTTTCTTTGGCGTGCTCGACGGTCATGCTGACCAGATTTCCCTCTTCATCGACGTCGATCAGAACGTTGTCGCTGATTTCCCGTGTTTCGAAAACCGGCTTGTCCAGAAGCTGAATGAGGGCGGTGTCGGTGTCTTTGAAATAGGTGATTTTCATAGGTTTCGGGGTTGCTACGGTAAACCAAATTCTTGATAATTGCCCCGGCCTTCAGGCCGGGGTTAATGTGCAATGCAAAACACATCAGGGCTTTAGCCCAATTCATATATCTCAGAAAATCAATGAATAGGTTGGGCTGAAGCCCGGAGTTTATTTTATCCTTCTCTACCCCGGACTGAAGTCCGGGGCAATTGTAAGAAGAATATTATCGGAGCAAAAGCCCCCGGCTGAAGCCGGAGGCTTTTGGCAAGACACGATCAGGATGGATCGTAGTTCAGCGCTGGCGCGAGCCACTTTTCCGCTTCATCCACCTCGATGCCTTTGCGGTTAGCGTAGTCCTCAACCTGATCCTTGCCAATCTTTCCGAGCACGAAGTATTTCGAGGCCTTGTTGGCGAAGTACAATCCACAGACTGAGGCTGCGGGGTTCATGGCGAAGGTTTCGGTCAGCGTGACGCCTGTGGCGGCTTCGGCGTTGAGGAGGTCGAAGATGGTGGCCTTTTCGGTGTGATCCGGGCAGGCGGGGTAGCCGGGGGCGGGGCGGATGCCCTGGTACTTCTCGGCGATGAGCGCTTCGCCGGAGAGCTTCTCGTCCGGCGCGTAGCCCCAGAGTTCGCGGCGCACCTTTTCGTGCAGCATCTCGGCGAACGCTTCGGCGAGCCGGTCGGCGAGCGCCTGCGTCATGATGCGGTGGTAGTCGTCGTTCTGGTCCGCAAACTCCTGCAACAGCTTCTGG
>JAFGWN010000031.1 GCA_016937115.1 Balneolaceae bacterium
AAGTTCCAGAACCCAAGCCAGCCAGCCCGGTCGGTCGCATCTTTGGTAAACTGCGCAATGGCAACCGGTCCGCCTAAATTTTCTTTCACTGAAATATCTCCGGAAAACATTTTAGCAAAACCCTGGATGATACCGGTAAATGTCTCTTCGGTTTTTTCTATACCAAAACCAATGGAACCGAACAGACCATATTGTATATGCTTGACTTCTAATAAGTTTGATGTTTGGGCTAACTGGATCCCTATTATGTTTTCCTGATTGGGTGTTACCTCTGTCTGAAACCGCTCATCTCCACGTAAAACAGTAAGTTCCAAAGGTCCATTGGCATTTTGTATCTTTTCGACCAATTCCTGCCATGAAGAAATTTGATCCCCATTTACCGCTACAATCTTATCCCCAGATTGCAGGCCGGCAGCTTCAGCAGGGCTACCCCCCTGAATTTTTCCAAGAAGGCTGGGAAACATTATATTATTTTGATCAATAAACCCTCCTTTTCCTACCTGGTCAAGCAAGCTATCGGGCATCGAAAGCGTTAATTCTTCGCCATTCCGAACTACGGTATAACTCAGTTCAGAAGCTGTTAATTGCGCAGGCGAAAATAAATCACTAAAATACGGGACCCGTTCTCCATTTACCGCTACAATCTTATCACCTGTTCTGAACCCAACCTCATGGACGACCGTGCTGTCCGGCACATAAATTCCCGATACGCTTTCTGTAGGTACTTTTTGTTCGCCAATGGTTAAGGCAATGCCGGCAAAAATGACTACAGCAAGAATCATATTAAAAATTACGCCGGCTGTTATCACAATCAGGCGCTGCCATACCGGTTTGCTGCGAAATTCCCAGGGCTCCGGCTCTTTATCGAGGTAATCCGTATCCATGCTCTCATCAATCATCCCCGATATTTTTACATATCCGCCCAAAGGCGTTGCGCCAATACAGTAGTCGGTCTCCCCTTTTTTAAAACCCCAGATGCGTGGCGGAAATCCCAGTGAAAAGCGCTCAACACGCATACCAAAAAACTTGGCCGCTAAAAAGTGACCCAGTTCGTGAAAGAAAACTAAAATGAGCAGTGCGGCAGCAAAAATGCCGAGCGTGCTCATTATTTCAACAATCCATTCCATAAATTATGTACTGTTAAATCGTTAATGCTAACATTCTTGTTTTTGTATCAACCTGTTTAAAAGAAGGCACCGACTTTTCAAAAGGTTCTTCTATTTTTGACAAACATTTTTCAATGACTGTCGGAATTTGAATATAAGAAATTTCATTATTCAGAAAGCGTTGAACCGCGACTTCATTAGCTGCATTGAGCACCGCCGGTGCATTCCCTCCTTCCTTAATTGCCTCCAACGCCAGCTTAAAACAGGGAAATTTTTCGTAATCCACCGGCTCAAAATTCAGGTTGATGGCCTGGTCCCAATCTAAACGTTCGACTTCCAAATTTATTCGATTCGGATAAGTCAAAGCGTATAAAATAGGCACTTTCATGGTTGGAGGCCCCAACTGTGCTTTGCTGGAGCCATCAACAAAAGTAACCACCGAGTGAATGATACTTTGCGGATGAATAACCGCCTTAATCTTTGAAAGCGGAAGATTAAATAGCCAATGTGCTTCAATCACTTCCAATCCCTTATTCATCATTGTTGCAGAATCGATGGTTATTTTCGCACCCATCGACCAGTTGGGGTGATCCAAAGCCTGCTCAACCGTAATCGAACTCATCTGCTCCCGTGTCCATGTCCGAAACGGACCTCCGCTGGCAGTAATAATCAGCTTTTCGATATCTTTTTCCTGCTCCCCAACCAAACACTGAAATATAGCGCTGTGCTCCGAATCAACCGGTAACAACTGACCCGAATACTCCAAAAGTAAATCATTGATCAACGCTCCGCCAACCACAAGTGATTCTTTATTGGCGAGCGCTACTTTTTTTCCGGCTTTAAGCGCTTCAATAGTCGGTTCAAAACCGGAAAAACCAACCAGGGCATTTAAAATAATATCGGCCTCAGGCAGTGATGCCAATTCTGATAGCTTATCTGAATCTGATATAATTTCCGTCTCTGTTTCTCCAATTCGCTCTTCAAGATTTTCTGCAGCTTCTTTTTTGCAAATAAGTGCATACGACGGTTTAAATTTGTTAATTTGATCAGCTAAAACTTCCCAACTGCCATTGCAACTTATTGCTACCACGTTAAAACGGTCCGGGTGTTCACGTACAATATCAAGCGCCTGCCCTCCAATTGAGCCGGTGGAACCAAGTATTACAATATTCGTTTTATCCATGAAGTTGCGTAGTTAAAAAGACTTGTGAAGATCGGAATTAAGAAGGAGGAATTAAAAAATAATTATCGGTATATCGTGTTGTTTCAAAAAATCTCTTCGGCCGCCTTAAACATTAACGCATGAGCCTGAACCGTTCGCTTGAGAGACGGTGCATATCCACCTGAGAGTAACAGCACCAGCGGCTTATCCATCTGCCTGACAGTTTTAATAACTAACCGATCTCGGTTGTATAAACCGTTAAATGATAATGAAAGTCTTCCCAGCTGATCAGTTTCAAGCGGATCGATTCCACCCAAATAGAATACCAAGTCTGGGTTAAAAGCATTGAAAACCTCATCCAGTGCATCACCCAGTGTCTCCAGATACATATTATCTCCGGTGCCATCGGGCAGGCCTATATCCAACGTAGAAGGCGGTTTGCGAAAGGGATAGTTCTTCTCTCCGTGAAGGGAAAATGTAAACACATTCGGATTGTCACCCAATAGCTTGGCTGTTCCGTTCCCCTGATGTACATCACAGTCGATGATCAAAATTTTCTGCGCCCAAAATGATTTTTGCAGTACATGAACAGCCACCGCAACATCATTAAAAACACAAAACCCTTCCCCATGATCGGTCATTGCGTGATGCGTACCTCCCGCAATGTTTCCCGCAATCCCGTCCTGCAACGCCATTATAGCCGCATTAATAGTTCCCTGTACAGCCAGCCGGGAGCGTATCGCTAATGCTTTCGACCACGGTAAACCCATCCGGCGTATTTCTTTTTTACTGAGCGAGCCGGTCATTATTCCCTTTGCATAACGCTGTGAATGAGCTGTAAGTAAACTGCTCATGTCAACCATCGACGGTTCAATGACATCCGACGCGTGAATGATATCCTGTTCCATTAAATGGCGATACAGACCGGGGAATTTACCCATCGGGAAAATATGCTCATGCGGAATGGGTGCATAATATCCCGGAGCATAGGAAACTCTCACATCAACCCTCCGTTAATTGTATGACCGCTATCATGCGGCCGCTTCTATCCCCTTCACGTCGATAAGAATAGTACTTGTGTTCCTCTATAATCGTGCATTCGGGATGAATTTCAATATTTGTCCCTTCAAGTCCGGCTTCTTTCAACTGGTGATTCAGGAATGCTTTAAGATTGATATGAGGTTTTTTGTAATTGTTAAAATCTACAAACTCATCAGGGAACTGATCAGCCACTTCATTGCCAACCTCAAAATTTTTAAGTGAAATACATGGACTGATGAATGCTTTGCAACCAGCAATATCAGCACCAAGCTG
>JAFGWN010000234.1 GCA_016937115.1 Balneolaceae bacterium
GCGGTCTCCGGATCGTTTTCATCAATGGGCGGATCGGCAATAGAGCGGATAAAAATAAGGGCGTACGACGAATAACCGATCAGGATGAGGGTGTAACAGAGGATGGCAAAATTGGCCACCTTATAGTTATTTTTATGGGTAAAGTAGAGCCCGCCGGCCAGCGCCGCAATTACCAGGATGGTAAAAGCTATCGGGCCGATCAACCCGTATGTGGCGTCGTCAATGCCGTCCATGATGCTGGGTAGCCACTGTACCGTAAAGGGATAGATCAAAAAGAAAGAACCTACGGCAATAGCGCCGGTGATTCCAAGCGAAAGGAGGCCGAATTCTTTTTTCTTAAAGTAGACAATGAGCGCGACGAAAAAGAGGGCCAGCAGGTTCAGCAGGTGTACGCCCAGCGCAAGTCCAAACATATAGGCAATCAACAGCAGCCAGCGCTCATTATCGGCACTTTCGTGATACTCCGACCATTTAAGGGCCAGCCAGACCACAATGGCGGTAAAAAACATGGAGGGGGCGTAAACCTCGGCTTCCACAGCATTAAACCAGAACGTATCGGTTACCGAAAAAGCGAATGCGCCAATCAATGCACCGCCGTACATTCCAATTTTGTCGATCGTCATCATCTCATCGGGATGGGTTTTAAATTCCTGAACAAGACGCACGATGATGAGGTAGAGCAGCATCACGGTAAGGGCGGAGGCCAGGGCACTGATAAAGTTGATGCTCACTGCTACATAACCGGCGGGCATAAACATAGAGAATAGCCGCCCGAGCAGTGAGTAAAACGGGGCTCCCGGCGGGTGGTTAACCTGCAGCCCGTTGGCTACGGCGATGAATGCACCGGCATCCCAGAAACTGGCGGTGGGCGCCATGGTGAGCATGTAGAGGATCAGAGAAGAGACAAAAACAAAGAGCGCAATGTATTTATTGGCAGAACGGTGATTCGAAAACATTCAGAATATTTCTTAAAAATTTCAGTTTCCGGGTTTAAAGTTTGAACGCAATAATAGTGATAGGTACGATGGAATCAAAATTGAGTGATCCCCGAAAAAATGGTATATACCTGTAGTTTTTAACGGGAACAGGGGCCGCATATTTTAATTGCCGGGCATGCCGATTGAAAAAATACGTTAAAACTGAATACGAGTTCGAATTAGAAAAGATGTTAAAGGTATTTTGGTCCAAAGGCTAAGGTCAAAGGTCTAAGGTAAGCAGCTGACCGTAGATTTGAGATCTTTAGACTGCGATCTTCAATCTTCAAATACATAATTTAAAGACAATACGTCCCATGAGTGATCAGAACAAGAACAGCTTTTTTTCTTCACGGCTTGGTCTCATTCTAAGCGTTTTGGGTATTGCCGTGGGTACCGGTAACATCTGGCGGTTCCCGCGCATTGCCGCCCAGAATGGCGGGGCAGAAGGAGCCGGGGCGTTTCTGTTTGCCTGGGTCTGCTGCCTGTTTCTTTTTTCCATCCCGCTTATCATCGCCGAGTACGGTATTGGCCGCAACGGGCGGAAAGGGGTGATTGGCTCATTCATCAAACTGGTAGGGAAGAAGTTTGCCTGGATGGGCAGCTTTATCGCGTTTGTGTCTACGGCTATCATGTTTTACTATAGCGTGATTGCCGGTTGGGCGCTCTACTATTTCATTCAGTCGGTGGGTACCGAACTGCCGGCCAACCTGCAGCAGGCCGAAGCCGTCTGGTACGGTTTCCAGGGCTCGGCCTGGCCTTCGGTTTTCCATGCGCTGATGATCGGCGCCGGCGCCTTTATTGTGGTAAAAGGGATCTCATCCATCGAGCGTATCAATAAAATTCTGATTCCATCCCTGCTGGCCGTCATTATTATATCGATGATTCGTGCGGTAACGCTCCCGGGCAGTTTTGCGGGCATCGAGTACCTCTTTACGCCTGATTGGTCCACGTTATCGCAGCCCACCATATGGATTGAAGCGCTCACCCAGAACGCGTGGGATACCGGCGCTGCCTGGGGATTAATACTCACCTACGCCGCCTATATGCGCACCCGGGATGATGTGACGATCAGCGCCTTTCAGACGGGCATCGGCAATAACATTGTGTCGCTGCTGGCGGCTGTCACTATCTTTTCTACCGTATTTGGCACGCTGGGCGGCAGCATGGGCAACGGGGAGATCCTGGAGATCATGCGCGATTCGGGTCCGGCCGGAACCGGCCTCACGTTTATGTGGATGCCGCAGCTTTTCTTTGAGATGCCCGGCGGGCGTTTCTTTGCCGTCATCTTTTTCCTCGGGTTGACCTTCGCCGCATTTAGTTCGCTTATTTCCATGATTGAGATGGCCAGCCGCGTACTGGTTGATACGGGCATTTCCCGTAAAAAAGCCACTGCAGCCGTCTGCATCACGGGCTTTTTGTTCGGGCTGCCCTCGGCCATCTCCACCGACTTTCTGGTCAACCAGGATACCGTCTGGGGCATCGGGCTGTTGGTTTCGGGGGCGTTTATGGCGTTTGCCATCATCAAGTTCAATCCCGGTCGCTTCCGCGATGAGCTGGTGAATGTAGAAGAGCGCAGCTACACGCTGGGCAAATGGTGGGAGGTGGTCATTAAGTACGTGGTACCTATCGAGGTCATCACGCTGTTGGTGTGGTGGATGTACCAGGGAGCGTCGGTAGAGAACTGGTACGACCCCATCAGTACCTTTTCAATTGCTACGGTGTTGCTGCAGTGGGGTATAGCCATGGTCTTGTTCATCTTTTACAACCGAAAAATTGCCGAAAAGACGGCGGTGAAATAACGTTTACGTCCCCAAAAGCAGCCGAAGATAATCTCTCGTAGTTATGTAAAACATCTTATGTAAAGACATTATGTAAACAAATGGATCCAAAACGTACGGTAATGCACTTCAAGAAGCTATTTTCCCCTGATTGATAAATTAATCCAGAATGAGTTACTTGCTATAAGTTTAAGTTAGTGGTAATTGTTAATCAATACTTTTAACAATGGATAAAAGTGAAATAAAAGAGAAGATTATTAAAATAATTGAAAATGCAGATGGAAATATTAAAACTGATGAAATTTATGAACTGCTCGAAAAAAATGTTGATCCTGGCAGGACACAAGAAACAATAAGAACTTATGTACGGGAATTAGTAAATGATGGGTCAGTACTTATTGGAAGCTCACAAAAAGGCTATTTTAAAATAAAATCACGGAAAGAGGCAAAACAAGCTATAGAATACTTACAAAATCGCATACCTAAATTAGAAGAAAGGATAAATGAGCTTCGAAAAAGTTGGAACTCACAAAACCCAAATGATAAAATTTAACTTGTAGACTATAAGTATCATTCATATATTCTATTTATGATTGATACAACAAAACATACAGTTCACTTTAAAAACGCTGATGATCTTTCAAATTTGCAAGATAATTCGGTTTCATTAGTAGTTACTTCACCTCCTTATCCCATGATAGAAATGTGGGATAATAGTTTTGCTTCTCAAAATCCTGCTATTGGTAAAGCGTTAGAAAATAATAATTCGGATGATGCATTTGAACTCATGCATCAGATTTTGGATAAAGTATGGAAAGAATGCTACAGAGTTCTACATAAAGGTGGGATTGCATGTATAAATATCGGAGATGCAACTCGTACAGTTAAGAAAAAATTTCAACTTTTTCCTAATCATAGTCGAATAATTTCTGCTTTTTTAGATCTTGGATTCTCCAATCTCCCAAACATTATTTGGCGCAAACAAACCAATGCACCAAATAAATTTATGGGTTCCGGAATGTTACCGCCAGGTGCTTACGTGACTCTTGAACATGAATTTATTTTAGTTTTTAGAAAAGGAAACAAACGAGAGTTTACTTCAAAGGAGAAACCCAATCGTAGAAAAAGTACTTATTTTTGGGAGGAGCGCAATAATTGGTTTTCAGATTTATGGGATTTTAAAGGTGCTTCACAACTTCTTTCTAAAAACAAA
>JAFGWN010000235.1 GCA_016937115.1 Balneolaceae bacterium
TTGGTTATCATTCGGTCAAAATTAATATCCAGGCTCACTTCCACTACTTGGGTAGAAACGACAATGCAGGGCCCTTCTCCTTTATTAAATTCATTTTCCAACCGCTCTTCGCGATCGCGCCGATCTTTTCTCCGGAATCGACTATGCAATAACATCTTCGGCACGTCCGGGAATAAGGCAGATACTTCCTCAAATATCTGCTGTGAACGCTTCACTGTATTACATACAATCAGCACTTTTTCCTGTTTTACTAATGCTTCGCCAAGAGTATCATGCAGCTGATTAAACTCTTCATGTTTATAAATAAGATGCCGATCATAAGTAGCTAACTCTTCCTCAGAAAGGCTTACTTCATATACTTCATGACCACCCATTAATTGGTGCAGCGTTTTATAAAGAGCGGTTGGCATTGTAGCGGTGCCGATATGAATTCTGCAATCGTGCTGCAATAGCACTTTAACAATCTCCACGACCATCGCTTGTGTTTCCGCTTCATAGGTGTGCACTTCGTCGAGGATGATGTCACAGCCACCAATATCCAATAGATTGGCTTCAAATCCCATCGATCCAAAAATGACGTTACTGATCTGATGGGGCGTAAGTACTTTTACACTTGCGCCTACAAATGGTTGGAGCTGCACCCGCTGACGGGTTTCATCATCTGCCACAAGCTTTGAATTGGAATGCAGTAAACGAACGTCCATTTTATCCGAAGCCATATCTTTGATGCGCTGATACATGGCATTGATAGAGGCCTGAAAGGGGAGCACATAAAAAATGCGTCCCCGGCAACGCTTCAGTAAAAAATCGGTTTTCCCCCCACCCGTCGGTGCAACCACTAAGGTATGAGGTCGCTCATCATCTGTAGACTTTTGAGAAAGCGGGTAAAGTTCATTTGGATTATGGGGATATGTTAATTCCGGATTATTGAACAGATGTTTCAAATGAGGTTTTAAATCGCTGTTTAATGCCGATGCCATGTGATCAGATGCCATCAACACTCCTTTCCATTCCGACCATCCATCGTTCAACTCCTCACAGTATTCAACCACCCAGCGTAACGCTGTCTGCGCTTCATTTAAATCAATTTCTCGCGTATTAATATCCAAGTCGCCTAAAACTTCTATAGCACGTGGCGACCAAATGCTCCAATCTTTTAAATGACGATCAATAAAACGTATTGGTCCGTGACGGTTTACAATATCTAATAGTCCCCGATCAGACGAATTCCCCATAAGCGATTTATGGTGGGCAACAATCATTTCAACCAAAGCGGGCCAGTTCTCTTGTTCAAAAAGCGGTAAAAAAGCTAACGAAGAGAGTTCATGCCGGTGCGGTATACCTCTTGACAGTTCCTGAGGCTTGATATAATCATATACAAATCCCTGGTAGGTCGGATGGGCCTTACCAATATCATGAAGTAAAGCGCCGTTTTTTGCCAGTTTTACATCTTTTCCTAATTTGTAAGCTGTTTTTTCAATGGCAGATTCAACATGGCAAAGATGGTCCTTTAAAGATACAGCTCCATACAATTCACTTTTAGCTAAAAGCTCATGCTCCTGATATGTATCAAGCGTCCATCTCATAAAGTCTCATTTTTGATAGCGTTCCCGGTAATCTCCAAACTTCCGTACATGGGTTCATAATCTTCAAATCGATTATACCCAACCATAAACCCATCTTCTGAATTGGTAAATTGTAACTCAAAACCGGGAATATCATCAAACTCTTCATTTGACATTTTTTTGATTCCTCTCTCTCCATCCGGCATCACAACATCTTCATTCCTACACAGGCATAGATGCTGCTCTAAAGCACGCTGGGCCTCATATTTTGACTTGAAACCTAATGTTAAAAAAGGTTCAATCATAAGTCCACGTTGTATAATACTAAATCCGCTTCCCCATTTTTTGATGCGTTTAGGTCGTGTTTGCTCCTGCTGTTTCGAGAATTTGGTAAAGCTTAACTTATGTCGAAGAATTTCATCTACTTGAAGCTTCTGCCGCATTCCTTCAATAATGGAAGGCGTTAGAAATTGCTGGCTAAACGTAAGTTCATCCCGTACGGCGATCCAGGGTTTTATAAAACCAAATGGCCCTTCGTATTTTACTGTGTATAACATAATTTTCACTATCCCATAATTTAAATTTCAGCAGACATAACATGGCAGGGACGCGATTAATCGCGTCCCTGCTGCTTTTATATACTTAGCAAAGCGCACCGAAACCGCTTCCTGTTAACTCTCCAATTCCAACATTCCAGGCAAACTCGATGGCTTGAGGATCCCCTTCCATTAAGATGGGACAAAGATTGACCTTAAGCTTGGTCCCTTTGATATCAATGAGTTTAGTTCGAGCTCCCGAATAGCTTTTATCAAATGAAATTCTAAAATCATCGTGCTGAATGTCCGCTTCTTTTAACTTTCGATTTAGCGTACGTTTAAGGTATTTATCAACTTCATTATCATTATATGTTAAATGTTCGCGTGACAAATCATTCCTGTTTCTGCGAACTAATACAGGACTTGAAACTTTAAATCTCCATTTTTCTTTAAAATCAGGAGAACGTACAATTTTCACTTCATCGACTTCTATCCCATAAGCCACTGATGGTTGATCCACGATTCCCTGAATCAAGTCAGAAGTATATTCTTTTTCCCAAAAACTAATAAACCAACGCGCGCCATTGGGAAAGTTTAACCCATTCTCAACACTATCCACGTCCCCCCGCAGCCACGAAAAGGAGTACAGACTTATCTTGTCGTGCAGGTCGTTTTGGCCAAGCCACTTGTGCAGGGCGCCGGTTAATTGATGCTGATAATTAAACGGTATTGATTCGGTATTGGGCGTAAGTTTTAGATGTAGTCGCATTGTATCCGTGCTTTTTTTCCAGACCTCCAAGGTTTTCAAAACCTTGGAGGTCTATCTTTATCGATGTATACCCTTAAAAAAATTGCGTGCTCTCTAATTATAGGGGCTCACGCTGACAGGCTGTGTCACCCCAGTAGATATTTAATCAAAAAAATGGGCCATTGCAACTTTTTACAA
>JAFGWN010000236.1 GCA_016937115.1 Balneolaceae bacterium
AATCCTCTCTTCACACCCCATTATTTTTTACGTATCTTTGGCGTTCAATGACACGACAGGAGGAAGAGCTTCAAAACAAAATTTATAATCTGTTTTAAGAAATAGCACTACATGTCGCAATACAATCCGCAGCAGATCGAATCGAAATGGCAGCAGTACTGGCAGGAACAGAAGACCTTTAAGACGCCGGATAACCACGACAAACCCAAATACTACGTGCTGGATATGTTTCCCTATCCCAGCGGTTCCGGGCTGCATGTGGGTCACCCGGAAGGCTACACCGCCACCGACATTGTGGCGCGCTTCAAACGGATGAAAGGATTTAATGTGCTGCACCCGATTGGGTGGGATGCTTTTGGGCTGCCGGCCGAGCAATACGCCGTGAAGACCGGCACGCACCCGCGGGACACCACCGAAAAAAATATCAACAACTTTCGTAGCCAGCTGCAGGCGCTGGGGTTCAGCTTTGACTGGGACCGCGAGGTGAATACCACCGATCCCGACTACTATAAGTGGACGCAATGGATTTTCCTGAAGCTGTACGAGAAGGGGCTGGCCTACGAAGATGACGTGCCGGTTAACTGGTGCCCGGAGTTGGGAACCGTGCTGGCCAACGAAGAGGTGATCGACGGTAAGAGCGAAGTGGGCGGCTATCCCGTGGTGCGTAAACCGATGCGCCAGTGGGTGCTCAAAATCACTGAGTACGCCGACCGCCTGCTGGAAGGTCTCGACGATCTTGACTGGCCGCACTCCACCAAGGAGATGCAGCGCAACTGGATCGGCAAGTCCATCGGCGCCGATATTGATTTTACAGTGGAAGGTGTTGATAAAGAAATTCGTGTATTTACCACCCGCCCCGATACCATTTTCGGCGCTACTTATATGGTGCTGGCACCCGAGCATCACTTGGTGGATATTATTACCACCAACGGGCAGCGTCAGGCAGTAGCCGAATACCAGCAGGAGGCCGCGACGAAATCCGATCTGGAACGCACCGAGCTCAGCAAGCAGAAGACCGGCGTTTTTACCGGGGCATATGCTACAAACCCCGCTACCGGAAAACAGATCCCCATCTGGGTAGCCGATTACGTGCTGGCGACCTATGGCACCGGCGCCATCATGGCCGTGCCGGGACAGGATGAACGCGACTGGGAGTTTGCTGAGAAGTTTGGCCTGCCGATTGTACGTACCGTGCAGCCGCCGGAGGATTTCGACGGCAAGGCGTACACCGGAGAAGGTGAAGCAATTAACAGCGATTTCCTGAACGGCCTCGGTGTAACAGAAGCAAAGGAGAAAATCATAGACTGGTTGGAAGAGAACGAATACGGCAAGAAGGCGGTCAATTATAAGCTGCGCGACTGTCTCTTTTCTCGTCAGCGCTACTGGGGTGAACCGTTTCCTATCATCCATGTAGATGGCGAACCCAAGCCGGTGGGCGAAGATAATCTGCCGGTCACTCTACCGGAGTTGAATGACTATGAACCGACGGAATCTGGCGAACCACCGCTGGCCAAAGCGGAGGAGTGGGTCAACACCACCGATCCCGAGACGGGCAAACCGGCTGTACGCGAAACCAATACGATGCCGCAGTGGGCCGGCTCATGCTGGTACTACCTGCGTTATTGCAGTCCCGATTTTAAAGGAGGTCCGGTTGACCCTGCCGAAGAAGATTACTGGATGCCGGTTGATCTATACATCGGCGGGGCTGAACACTCGGTACTGCATCTGCTGTATGCCCGATTTTGGCACAAGGTGTTGTTTGATTGCGGAGTGCTGAAAACAAAAGAGCCGTTCCAGAAGCTGGTGCACCAGGGGATGATCCTTGGAGAGATGGAGTACACGGGCTATAAATATAAAGGCAAGTGGATCAGCGCGGATGGCATTGAAGACATCGAGAACGTAGAGAAAGTGAAGCTTGATGAAGCAGATGTTGGCAAGCAGGATGACCAGTATGTGATCAAGGATACGAATATCAAGATCGATGCCAAGGCGCACAAAATGTCGAAATCGCGCGGGAATGTGGTCAACCCGGATGATATTATTGACGAATATGGCGCCGACTCCATGCGTCTGTACGAAATGTTTATGGGTCCGCTGGAGCAGGTGAAGCCGTGGAGCACAAAAGACGTAGACGGTGTATATCGTTTTTTGGGTCGCGTTTGGCGACTGATGATTGATGAGGACAGCGGCGAGCTGCTGGATGAAGTGGCCGATGCGGAACCCTCGAAAGAGCAGCTGAAGACGCTGCACGAGTGCATTGGCAAAGTCACGGATGATATTGGAGAACTGTCGTTCAATACGGCGATCTCTGCGATGATGATCTTTGTAAATGAGGCCAATAAGTGGGACGAGCGGCCGAAAGCGGTGCTCAAAGCGTTTGTGAAATTATTGTCGCCCTTTGCTCCGCACATCAGTGAAGAGTTGTGGCGAAGGTTGGGTCATAATGATACGATTGCCTATGCCGACTGGCCGGAGTTTAATGAAGCGTATCTGGTAGCGGAGACTATCACCTATCCGGTTCAGGTGAACGGCAAGGTGCGGGCCAACATCGAAGTTGCTGCCGAGAATGCAAAGAATAAAGAGTTTGTCCTGAACCTGGCAAAAGAAGATGCGAATGTGCAGCGCTATCTTGAAGAAGGTGAACTGGTGAAAGAGATTTTTGTGCCGGAGCGTATCGTGAACCTGGTGGTAAAGTGACGAATGTCATCCTGAAACCATTTCGGAATGACAAGGAGAGTTAATTTAGTAATGAATCAGTATTCCGGGGCAGTACTTTTGGCAGTTTACCCTGGGCGTTGGCCTTGTTATTACGCTCCATCCACCTGTTGATATCCGACTGGGTAATCGACTTTACTTCTGGTGCTCCCAGTGCATCGGTTTCCCGACGAATGGCATAATGACGGTTGATCTGCTGTAGTTTTTCATCGATTTTAACGGCTAATCTACTCAATGTTTCTGTATGCACAGGCGTTGTAAACTGCACAAACCAGCGGTGGTGTGGAATTGTATCTTCGCTTTCCATCACTGGAGAAATTGTAAACGTGCCGATTTTTTTATTTAAGTTTTCGGCTGCATCATCAAGTGCATGTTGCGCCTCATAGAGATAGAGCGCTTCGCCGAAGTCGTCAAGCATATCGTTGACGCGGCCCTTTACCTCAAACCGAGGTGGAGCTACAGAGGTAAATTCTATGATATCGTTGAGCGTGTAGCGCCAAAGACCGGCGTTGGTGGTCATCAGCAGGCCGTAGGGTATGCCTGTTTCTACTTCCCAGAGCGGTACGGTCTCCTGGATAGACGAAGCATCCGTATTGGGCAGGGGATGCGGGATGCATTCAAAAAAGATGCCGTTATCAATTACCATGTGCAGATCAGTTTTATCCAAGTCATCTGTAAACCCGATGTAGCCTTCCGAAGCGCCGTATGTTTCAATGAAATCGAGTGACAGCCCCTTGGCAAGTTGCTGAAGGTGTGGACGGTAGTTGGCAAGTTTCACACCGCCGCAAACCAGCAGTTTCAGGTTGGGCCACACGTCGGCAATACTCGACTGGTCTGTTTTCTTTAACGCTTCCTGAAATAGCGTCAAGATCCAGCTTGGGACGGCCGTGATGACTTTCAGGTTAGCGTCTATTGCTTTATCAAGCAGCAGATCGAACTTATCACGGAAGGACAGAGTGGTGAGCTTCTTAGGGTCTTCCACCTGAAGCATGCTCAGCCAGCCCGGAGCATAGAGAGCGGTAAAACCACTGATCTCACCGATCTTAAGGTTACCGTGATCTTCAACTGATCCCGGCATGCTCAAATGACGGCCCGCCAGTCGAAAAATATTGGGCCGCTGTTTTAAATAGCTCATCACCACCTTGCGCATAAATCGCCTGTCGCTTTGGCGACGTGTATCGGTAAAAGGCAAGTGTTTTCCTTCACCTGAAGTGCCCGCCGATACAGCAAATTGTTGTATTTTGCCTGGCCAGTAGACATCAGAGACGCCTTCTTTCAGGCGTTGAATATTCTTTTTGATGTCAGAATAAGAATGAATGGGGATACGATTTTGGAAATCGTTATAGTTTTCGATGTTCTCCAAGTCACATTTCTGACCTATTTTCGTTTGTACTGCGGTATCGAGCAATGATTTTAGCTCGTTCCACTGCTGCTGTTTAATATTTATCCGAGGCGATTTCATATCATCTAATTAATAAAGATAAGCTGATAAATAAAAAAGCCCTGTCCCGAACAATCGGGGCAAGGCTTTTCAAAATATCTGATGGTAAAATTATCGATCTTCAACCGGAACCCAGTCAAGATTCTTTTCACCGGTGTAGAGGGCACGCGGACGAACGAGACGATTATTTTCAGCTTGCTCAATATAGTGACCAGTCCAACCGGAAACGCGGCTCGCCGCGAAAATACAGGTGTAGAGATCGGGTTTGATACCCATTGAGTAGTAGACCGTTGCTGAAAAGAAATCGACGTTGGGATCGATATCTTTTTCACTTTTCATCGTCTCAAGAATGGCCTCAGACCAGTTGTACAATTCCTCGTGGCCGGTTTCTTTGGAAAGTCGCTTCGATTCCTTTCGAAGAAGCCGCGCTCGTGGATCCATCGTTTTGTAAACGCGGTGACCAAAGCCCATTACTTTCTCTTTGCCTGCCAATCGTTCTTTGATATATTCGACGGGATCATCTCCTTTGTCTTCAATTTCAAGCAGCATATTCATTACCGCCTGATTGGCCCCGCCGTGCAGTGGTCCTTTTAGTGCCCCGATAGAACCGGTCACAGCCGAAAACATATCGGCTTCGGTTGAGCAGATAGCACGACCGGTAAATGTGGAAGCATTCATCCCGTGTTCTGCGTGAAGGATCAGGCAGAGATCCATCGTCTTTTCGGCCTGTTCGCCCGGTTCTTCGCCATTTAACATGTAGAGGAAGTTGAAAGCTGTACTTTTACTATCAAGAGGTTCAATAATATCTTTTCCATTGCGAATGCGATCGAAAGCTGCAATAATAGTTGGCATTTTGGCCGTGATGGAAATCGCTTTGTTAATACGGAATACTTTGGCCTTATCGGTATCTACTTCATGCGAATCAGCCAGCATAGAAACAGCAGTGCGTAAAACAGACATCGGCTCGGCGGTATCAGAAGTGTCACGGATATAATTTAACACCGGTTCGGGAAGGGATCGGGATTGCTGTAGTTTCCTGGTAAGATCATCAAGTTCTTGCTGGTTCGGCAGGCGGTCATTCCAAAGCAGGAAACAAACCTCTTCGAATGAAGCATTTTCGGCAAGCGTCTCAATGGTGTATCCTGCATAAATAAGTTCACCTTTTTGACCGTCAATAAAGCTTTTAGTGGTACTGAATGCAACAATACCGGCAAGTCCTTGATTTATGTGGGGATATTTGTCTGTGTCAAATTCTTCGGCCATTCTATAGTCCTCGTATTAATTAATTTTTCTTAAATCGCGGTTCCAATTATACAAAAAAAGCCACTCAAATTCATGTTTTAACTGCATGATATTTCACTAACTACGGTCGAATTGATAAATATTAACATCTAAAAGCTCCGCAGCGTTTGCAAGGGAGTCAAATTAATGGGCAGGTAATAGTTTATGAGGTGATATCAGGCTTGTTGTTTGGCTTCCTGCCAGTATTCCTCCATTTCCCGGAGGGTGACATCCCCAAAACTGCGCCCGGTTTTTTGTATTTGTTCTTCAATATATCGGAACCGGTTTTGAAACTTTTTATTGGTGATCCGCAGGGCGTCTTCGGCCTGAAGGTCAAGAAATCGGCCGGCGTTAACGATAGAGAAAAGCAGGTCGCCATACTCTTCGGCAATACGTTCGGGATTTTGATCTGCCTGGTGATAGACTTCTTTAAATTCATCCAGTTCTTCTTGTAACTTGTCCCATAATTGGGTCTTCCCATTATCAGACTTCTTCCAGTCGAACCCGACATTGCCTGCCTTTTCCTGCATGCGCTGGGCACGAATCAGGGCGGGTAGATGAGGAGGGATGCCTTCAAGTATGGATTTTCGGCCTTCATTCATTTTCAGCGACTCCCAGTTTTTGGCAACTTCCTTTTCGTCTTCAACCTCAACATCACCGAATACATGCGGGTGGCGCCGAATCAGTTTCTCCTGAATCGAATAGATGACATCATCGATGGTGAAGCTATCGGTTTCGGTAGCCATCCGGCTGTGAAAAACGACATGCAGCAGCAGATCACCCAACTCTTTTTTCAGCTCATCAAAATCATTTGTATCGATGGCGTCAACCGCTTCATAGGCTTCTTCAATCAGGTTGTCTTTAATGCTTTCATGGGTTTGTTTGCGATCCCATGGGCACTCTTTACGGAGAATTTTAACAATTTTGACCAGATTGTCGAAGTCTTGAGAAGCTTTCATCGGTTAATCTTGAGAGATTGAAATTTGTGGCTTAAAGGTAGGGAAAATGTTCAATCAATTTTAAGGATTTCCGGGGCAAATGTTTTTAATTTTTGATAAAGCAAATGCAGTGGCAGCCCAACAATGTTATAGTAATCGCCCTCAATGCACTTCACAAAAAATGCTCCCCGGTCATCCTGGATGCCGTATGCCCCGGCTTTGTCCATCGGGCTGCCCGAGGCTACGTATTGCCGAATTTCTGCTTGTTCAAGCTTCCCAAAGGTAACGCCGGTATTTTCATAAAAGGTTAACTGATTAATAATGCTGCCATCCTGATCGGTTTTGATAAGAGCAACCCCGGTTAATACCTGGTGGGTACTATTGCTGAGTTTTTGCAGCATTGATACTGCTTCTTCTGCAGACTTGGGTTTTTCAAGGATTGCCTTGTCGTATACAACAATGGTATCAGCTCCAATGATAATGGAGTCTTTTTGGCCGGTGGCAACATCTTTGGCTTTTCGCAGCGCCAGTACTTGTACGATATCGGACGGGCGTTCGTTGCCACTAAAATGTTCGTCCACCATACTCGGCTGAACGGTAAATGGGTAGTGAAGCTGGCCCAGTAACTTTTTGCGTCTCGGGCTGCCGGATGCAAGAATAAGTAGAGGTAAATTATTTTTTGGGGAAGCGGTCAAAAAAGTCTTCTTTTTTTATTAAACTAAGGATTGAAGTTAAGAATGTGCTTCCAAATATAACAAGCACACTTTATTTATCGAATCATTCTAAAAAACCGACAGCAGATGGCACAGAAAGGAAAACGAAAAAAACCTGAACAATCTACCATGGTTTTTGATGCATTTAATTATAAGTTGCTTGCGATTGGCCTTTTTTTAGTTATTGCAGGCTTTACGGCCATGTATCTTGAAAATGAAGTATCCGGTTTCATTTCGCTTTTTATATCTCCCATCGTAATTATGGCCGGATATGTAACGGTTATTTTTGCCATAATGACGCGCTCATCGCCAACAGAATCAACCGAAAGCCACAACGCAAACTGAAAACGTGGATCGGCTCCTAAATTATTCTTTTGCATTAATTCTGATTTATATATTTGCCCTGTGGGCTCCGGCAAGCATCCATGGAGTGATTATCCTCGGTGTGATGGCATCGCTGGCATTTTGTTCATTGGCTTTTGTGCTCGGCTGGTTAACCTTAGACGGCGCTGCCGCTGCCATGGTAATAGGGACAATCACATTTGGTTTTGGTGGGTGGCCGACTGTTATCGTAGTGATCTGTTTTTTTGTGAGCAGCACGTTTCTTTCGATTAAAGACCCTGATGAAAACGCTCTTATTAGTCATGAAAGACGTCGGGATGGCTTACAGGTTTGGGCCAATGGATTTTGGTTAGTCATATGGCTGCTGGCTGGCATAATTACCAATCTTTTTGTCTGCTGGATGGCTGCTATGGCTGTCCTGGCCGCGGCTACAGCCGATACGTGGGCAACCGAACTGGGAAGCCGACGGTTCAGGAATATGCAAACGTATTTGATTACCACGCTAAATCATGTTTCACCGGGAACAGAAGGGGGCGTAAGCTGGCCGGGCATTGTTGCGGCGTTATTGGGCAGTATGTTTATAGCGATGGTGGCCGCGTTTGGATTTTCTTTGTCTGCAGGATGGTTTACAATTATTGCCATTTCCGGGTTTTTAGGTTCTGTTTTGGATTCGTACATTGGAGCAAAATTTCAGGATACATCTCACATACTGCAACTTCCCGGTTTTGCCTGGCAAAAGAAGTTACATATCGATAACAACATCGTAAACTGGACGGCAACCGGCTTGGGTTCAATATTGCTTTTAATTCTAAATCAAATTTTTCTATGAAAAAGTGGTACAAGCGTTTACACTGGCAAATTATCATCGGATTAATATTGGGTTTGATTTGGGGATTGGCGGCGAGCTTGGGAGGCTTTACCGATTTTACCGTAAACTACATTCAGCCATGGGGCACTATTTTTATCAATATGCTCAAGTTTATTGCCGTGCCGCTTGTGCTGGCTTCGCTTATTGTAGGGGTTACTAATCTAAATGACATTGCCAAGCTTTCTCGTATGGGGCTTAAAACTGTTGGTTTTTATTTGGTTACCACGGTTTTTGCAATCACCATTGGGTTGACGGTTGTAAATATCATTCAGCCCGGTAAATCGCTGCCGCCGGAGACGCAACAAGAGTTAATGTCAAGTTATCAGGAAAATCTGGAGGGATCGGGTGAATCGGCTGCTGCCGTGCAGAATCGTGGCCCGCTTGATGTGATCGTGGATATTGTGCCGCAAAACGTTTTTAGTGCTATGGGCGATAATTCCAATATGTTGCAGGTGGTATTTCTGGCCATCATATTGGGGATTGCTATTATCCAGATTCCAAAAGAGAAGGGTAGTTATCTTATTAACTTCTTCGATTCTCTCAATGATGTAATTATCAAAATTGTTGATTTTATTATGCTGCTTGCTCCTTACGGTGTATTTGCCTTGATGGCGGGGGTAATCGTAGATCTGGCTGGCGATGATTTGTCCAAGGCGCTGGACCTGCTGGGAGCGCTTGGATGGTATTGCCTGGCCGTACTGATTGGATTAATTTTGCATCTGTTCATTGTTTACAGCAGCCTTTTCAAAATATTCAGTTCCATGAAGCTGAGCGATTTTTTCCGGGCCATGCGTCCGGCTATGCTGCTGGGTTTCAGTACAAGTTCGAGTTCGGCTACTTTGCCGGTTACCATGGATTGCGCTGAAAATAATGCCGGGGTGGATGAAGAAGTTTCCAGTTTTGTACTGCCGATTGGGGCCACTATTAACATGGACGGCACCAGCTTGTATCAGGCTGTAGCAGCCGTATTTATTGCTCAGGCACTGGGTCTGGATTTGTCGATTATGCAGCAACTTGCCATTGTGTTTACCGCAACTGCCGCATCAATAGGCACCGCCGGCGTGCCGGGAGCAGGTATCATTATGCTGGTGATTGTGCTTCAGGCTATTGAAGTGCCGGTGCAGGGGATTGCCCTTATATTAGGAGTTGATCGTATTCTGGATATGTG
>JAFGWN010000032.1 GCA_016937115.1 Balneolaceae bacterium
TTAATTTCACTGCCGCTTTGGCCACTCATAAAGTAAACCTGGATGCCAAGCAGGGCCAATATTAATACAACATAGATCCACATGGGAAAACGGGGAGACTTTTTCTTATCCCCGGATTCATTATTGGATCCTAATTTATTTTTCTTCTTTTTTCGATCTGCCATTTAGTAAATTTGTTAATCGCTATTTCCAATCATTGTAATATACGGCAAATTATAATTCTCTGCGTGCCTTTTAAACGCTTAGACTAATTATTTGCCAATAAAACGGATGTGCTGTGAGTACGTTAATTAATAAACGATGTTCTGCACCAAATATTGAATGGAAGGTCAAGCGTCTTCGAAGTGAACCAAATCACCTTCTGCAGTTTGCATCTTGATGCCTTCATCAGCCGATACAATTTTTCCAATTATGCGAACATCTTCAAGATCATCTGCCAGTTCATCAAGGATCTGTTCCGGAAGCGTAAATAATAGTTCTAAATCTTCACCCCCGTATAAGGCATACCGGTCAACATCTTCTTTCATTTCATCAGCCACTCTTCTCGTTTCGAGTGCAATCGGTAAAGCAGCCTGATAAAGCTGCGCCCCTGCTGCAGATGCATCAGCAATCTGTTTAACTTCACTTGCCAGCCCCTGGGTTACATCAATCATTGAACTGGGTATTATGCCTAACTCTCTAAATTTATCGACAATATCTTTCCGGGCTTTGGGCACTAATTGCTTTTTTACAACATATTCGTACTCTTCGAGTTCGGGCTCAAAATTGGGTTGATCGCTTTCCTGCCAAAACTGTTTTTCTCTCATTAAAATACGAAGGCCGGCAAGGGCGCTTCCCAGATCACCGCTGATACAAATTGCGTCGCCTTCTTTTGCTCCACTGCGGTAAACCACTTTCTCTTTTTCTGCTTTACCCGTACAGCTTATACTTAACGATAACGTTTGATGCGAGGCCGTTAAATCTCCGCCGGCTATCTGCACACCGTAATCACTTCCTGCCGCATGCAGCCCTTTATAGATGGCTTTAAGCATGTCGACAGAAATTTTGTTTGGCACTGCAACATTAACCAAGGCAACTTCCGGTGTTCCGTTCATCGCGTATATATCACTAATTGCAGCCGACAACACTTTATATCCGAGATGATGAAGTGGTGTGTAGGTTAAATCAAAATCGACCCCTTCCATAAATGTTTCCGAAGTGAAAAGGGTAAGGCTGTCCTCACTGGATTCGATAACAGCGGTATCATCCCCCACTCCTTTTATAACATGTTCGTGATCGACCGTAGCATCATCCATGAGTTCGTTGATGAGCGCATGGCGGCCTACCGACTGAATTGAACGAAAGTTAGAATCTGGCATTTTGTAGTATTAATAAAAAAGGCAAATACATTCTACGCATGAATCATACGCAATGCATTTGCCTCTTAAAAAGTTAAAGCGGAAAATCTCTTAGTTTCCTCCGGGCTGTGTTTCCTGTTTGGTTGAATAATTAATCCGAAGCGCATTGGCATCACGGAGTTCTTCCTGAATATCCGTTAAAATGCCGGTCTCCGAATCTTCATCCATCCGAATAGAAACAATAAGTTTAGGCTGGTCGGTTAGCTTATCCGCCATGATACCTTGTATTTCACCTATATCGTCGATAATAGCATCATCGATTTGAACTTTTGTTTCACCAACCTGATTAGGGCCTAACTTTTCCGGACCTACATAAATATATGAAACCAATCTTTTCTGCTCGATTTTCTCGATGTTTTCAGCTTGTGTGTAGTTTACACGTACCTGAAGCTCGATTTCGCGCAGTACAGTTGTTACCATAAAAAAGATAAGCAACATAAATACGATATCCGGCATAGAGGCCGTAGGAACTTCCTGCTTTGTACCTGCAGATTTCTTTTTGAAATGTATTGACATAAATTATTCTCCCTCTCCTGGATCAGGTTCTGCAATTGAAATTTGTTTAGGATACATATCCGCAATTTTCTCTTGCGCTGGGCTATCCTCCTCAAGTGCACTGTAATTTACCCCGAACTCTGCCTGTGCGGCTGCATTTCGAAGCTCAGCATATGCACCTACTACTTCATCAAACATATCAATGTAGATTGAATAGGGTGTTTGACGAGAAGTTTTTATCGATATAACAGCATCTTCCGGAGAATCTGACAACTCGGGATTTTGACCGTTATTATCAATAAATTCTTTCACCTTCGTTTTAACCTGACCTACTGGTGTGGGTTCTTCATCCATAAGGACAAGCCCCTCCTCATTGACAAGAATATTAAGGATATTCCTTTCTTTAATAGGTGGCGGCTGCTGATTTTCCTGTGGTGCAGGAGGCAGTACCAGCCCGATACCTGTATCTACGTCAATGGTAGTAACAAGCAAGAAGAAAATAAGTAGCAAAAAGGCGATGTCAGCCAGCGAAGAGCTTGGTATTTCGGCCGAATCGCGCTGTCTTTTCTTTATGAGCATGGGTTAACTGACTATAAATTAAAAGTTGTTCGTGCACCGGTTAACATAATACCCAGTGCCATCGTCGCCATCATAAATAACATAGTGGCAACACCAGCTTCGGAATAATCCTGTGTTAAAACATAGGCGATAGCATAAACGAGAAAAGGAAGTAAGAACATCCCAATCTTTTTGAAGTCCTGCTTGCCATTGATCATTCCTCTTAGGCCTGATACAACCATAGCCAAAATGCCTATAGCCAACAACCCACCGGCGATACATAATCCAATAATACTATACATATACGATATTGTTAGAAGTTAATGAGTGCTAACTAATTAGTTACCAGCTTGTGGGGGTTCTTCTACCGTAACCGTTTCACCATGCTTCAACTCAACGATAGAATCGATAAGTACAATAGAAGCTTCTTCCATTTCAGCAATAAGACGGTCAATCTTGGATACACAATAGTTATATCCTACCTGGAGAATAATACCAGCCATCAAACCTGCAGCCGTAGTTAAAAGCGCTACTTTAATACCACCGGCAACAAGACTTGGAGAAATATCACCTGCTGTTTCAATAGCATCGAAAGCAGTAATCATACCAACTACCGTACCGAGGAATCCGAGAAGGGGTGCAATGGCAATAAACAGTGAAAGCCAAACCAACCCACGTTCGAGAAAACTCATTTCAATTGACCCATAAGCGGCAATAGCTTTTTCAGCAGCATCAACCCCTTCATCTACACGCATAAGTCCAGCCTGAAATACAGAAGCAACCGGTCCGCGTGTTTCAGCACAGAGTTCTTTAGCAGCAGGCACGCCGCCTTCCTGCAAAGCTTCCTGCACATCAACGATGAACTTACGGGTATCAATATCGGCAAGATTAAGAGTTATAATTCGTTCTAAAAAGATAGCCAAGCCAAGGATAAGGGCAATGAGTACCGGCCACATAAAGCCGCCACCTTCATTAAACCTTTCAACAATGATATTAAAAAAACCTTGGTCAGCTCCATTTTGAAGAAGGAAGAGAGCTATAGACGATGTCATACGATTACTCCTATTATATTATTTAGTGTTTTTAATTTGAGCTTACAAAGATGCAAAATGATAGATCATTTTAGAGTAAATGTCAAAATAACTGAACAACAAATTTCGCGGATTGCCCAACTTTAAAATTGTTTAACGAAATATCGACGGCAACGTTCCGCATTAATCGATTGCGTACTTCTTATAATTTTGAAATAGCGTTGATTTGAGCATGAAATTTTTGCAGCCCCTGTTCTAAAAAGTTCTGAAATTTTTCTTTCTGTGTATATCCCACCAACTGGGCAATTATTTTTTCTGTCTCTGGATTGACAATCACATACGTTGGCAATGCAACCGTGCCGGTCAATTGAAATTGAAATTTTTGATTCGCAGGCCCATCGGTTCCGTCATCGGTATAAAGACGAACCAACTCCATTTGATCAAATTTTTCCTGAACCGATGCCAGCGGAAAAACATTGGCCTCCATTGCACGGCAGTTTGTACAGGTATACCCTGTAAAATCGATGAAGACCGGCTTGTCCTGTTCTGCTGCGCGCTCTACAGACGCCTCATAGTCATCCGACCAGTTTTCCCACTCACTGCTTTCTGCCGCTCCTCCGCCCCGCTGCGAAATGGAATACACAACACTTACATCCGTAGCCTGTTTGGGCGGCAGCCAGGCATCCCAAATACCCAGAGAAGCACCCAGTAGTCCCGGAATCAGATAAAAGCTAAACAGCAAGAAAGGCATGGATAACAACAAACGCCCTGTTCCGATGCTCTTGGGCTTCTCTTCATACTTCATTGCAAATACACCCAGTATGTAGAGCCCGGCCAATAAGAAGATGACAATCCAGGCTGCTATTGTAAGCGGACGAGAAATAATGCCCCATTCCCAAACCAGATCGGCATTGGATAAAAACTTGAAAGCAGCAGCCAATTCAATAAACCCAAGCAATACTTTCACCACGTTCATCCACGATCCGCTTTGGGGCAGCGATTCGAGCCAGCGGGGAAAAAGTGCAAACAGCACAAAGGGACTTGCAAATGCAGCCGAAAAACCGATCATACCAATAATCGGATAAAACCACTCTCCGCCCGTTGTAGCTGCTAACACAGCGCCTACGAATGGTGCCGTACAGGAAAAAGAAACAGCGCTGATAGTCAGTGCCATAAAAAGCACGCCTAAAAATCCTGACTTCTCATTGCTTTGGCGATTCAGCCAATTAGTGAACTGATGCGGAAGACGCAGTTCAAACGCTCCTAACAAACTCAGAGCGAAGACAACCAGCACCACTGCAATCATTAAGTTGACCCACGGATTAGCCGCAAACTGATTTGCACCGGAAGCGCCGATAAATACAGCCAAAAGTGCGCCCAGAATAGTGAATGTTGCAATGATAGCAAACCCAAAACCCAATGCAGGTCCTACAGCCCTGCGCCCTTCACCGGCATTCTGTTTTGAGAAAAATGATACCGTAAGTGGAATCATCGGAAAAACACAGGGTGTTAACAAAGCAGCAAATCCGGCTGTAAGAGCCAGCCAGAAAAAACCGGCTATTCCCTCCCCCCCGATACTACTTGTTGATACGACCGCTTCTTCATTTTGTTGGGATGCGCTATTGTTATCGGCGGCTGAACCGTTATAAGGAGTACCCGAAACTCCAGCAATATTTACGGTGTGATCAATAGTTTTAGTCTTGGGAGGCAAGCACGATTTATCATCACACACCTGGTAAAATACTTCGAGAGAAATAGTGCTGCTGCCGGAGCTCTCTGCAGAAAAAGCGACCGGAACAGTAAAAATGGCCTCTCCGGTATGCCAACCGAGCTCTACATCAAAATTCGGATCGTAATCAATGACCGGCTCTGATTCTCTGACCTCTCCGGCTATGCTAACGTGATCATCCGTAACAGAAAACTGGGTAGGATACGGACCGGCATCAGGATCGTTGTTAATGGAATAGAGATGCCACTTCCCTTCAATATCAGCTCTAACAGTTATATCAAACACTTCACCCGCCTGTACTTCATCGGGTGCATCGGTAACAGTAAAGGATACGGGATCCAAAAACTGAGCCTGAACAAAAAATGGGGATAACATCACAGCGATGATCCCCATCCATATTTTTGCCGATATGTGCATAAAATAAGCTTAGATGTTAAGCTGCAGCAACTACTTTTTCACAACCCAAACTTTAATCTGCGGTTTGAATTCGCTGATAAGATTGATTGTCGCGGTATATTCACCCAACGTGCTGATATCCTGATCGATTGTGATTTTTTTGCGATCAATTTCAATATCTCGTTCAGCCAATGCATCCGCAATATCTTGCGTAGTTACCGTTCCGTGAATTTTCTCGTCTTCACCCACAGGAACAGGAATGGTAACCGAGGTTGTTTCGAGTCGTTCAGCCATTTCCTGGGCGGCTTCTACGGTAAGTTCAGCACGGCGCTCGGCCTTCTCTTTCATAAGCTCGCGCTGCCGCAAAGCACCGTCCGTTGCCATTACCGCTTTCTCTTGCGGAATCAAGTAATTACGGCCGTAGCCTGGTTTTACTTCAACGATGTCGCCGGCACTACCCAACTTTTCAACATCTTCTCTTAAAATTAACTTCATGTATTTAGGCATAAGATCAAATAATTTCTTTTGATTATCGGAGGGTTTCAGCTACATACGGAACCAAGCCAAGAAAACGGGCGCGTTTGATAGCGGTTGAAAGCTGGCGCTGGTGCTTTGCGCTTGTTCCGGTTACACGACGGGGTAAAATTTTTCCCTGGTCGTTCATAAACCGCTGCAGCATGTCAGCATTTTTGTAATCGATGTATTCAATTCCCGCTTTGGTAAACTTGCATTCGCGTGTTTTGCGATGCCCTTTCTGCGGATGTGAAGGATTCTTAATCATAGTAGTTCAGGTAAATTTTTTAAATTTGTTTATTCGTCGTCGTTATCATCTTCTTCGTCATCATCTTGATCAATGATTTGCGGCACTGCATTTTTCTTTTGCAACTCGCGGTGACGAAGCATCTTGGCATCATATTTCAGGGTCAAAAACCGCATAACATGATCATCAATGCGCTGAGCGCGCTCCAGTTTTTCAATCAATTCTCCAGACGCCTCGAAATAGCTATTTACATAATAGCCGCTGGACTTGCCGTCCATTTCATGTTCTGTTTGGCGGATGCCCCATTCATCAACTTCATCAATTTCGCCGCCATTTTCTGCGATAAGGCTTTTGTATTTTTCGACGATCTCCTTGTACTCATCATCTTCGAGTACGGGGCTTATAATATAGGTTTGCTCGTAATAATTTTTGCTCATAAGATATGTTTCCTTTGGTTGTTTTTATGAAAACAGCCGTCCCGGCGTTCTCAGGACAGCAGGCAAGCAAAGATAGGAGTTTTGCTCTTTAATTACAATTGATAGAATTTAATTTATTTGTGCTAAAATATGGGGCTCCTCTTCGCTCTGAGGGAGCTATATTCCTAAAGAGATGAAGTTCCAGTGCACAACTCCGTTACAGTATTTTTCTATGGTATAAGAGTTTGCGCTATCCAGTCACCCGAATAGTAGGATGAGAGTAGATGCGATAGATCAGCGGGTGCTATTCCAAAATAGATGGTGAGAATAGTAAGCACGATTAAACTTCCTTTGAACATCCAGCCGGATTTCACTAAGGGAATATCTTTGTGCGCTTCACGCATGTACATAAACACCATTGGCCGCAGGTAATAGTAAACACTGGCCGCACTGGCCAGTACACCCACGATGGCCAAGCCGATTAAGTCGGCATGAATGGCCGCGGCAAATACATAATACTTCCCCACAAATCCGACGAAACCGGGAATACCGGCCAGCGAAAATAGAAAGATTGAAAGCATAACCGCCATCATTGGGCGCTTGAAACCAAGACCCGCATAGTTATTGATGTCAAGCAGATCAAGGCCATGCTGGCGTTCGTAGTAAGCCACTACACCAAATGCACCAATATTCATGATGGTGTATGCCAACAGATAATAAAGTACAGCGCTGTACCCTTCCGGTGTTGCGGCGGCCAAGCCAACAAGCAGATAACCCGCATGGGCGATACTTGAGTATGCCAGCATCCGTTTGATGTTGTCCTGCACCAACGCAATTATGTTGCCAAGGATCATTGTGGCGATAGCAATAACCTGCAGTACCTGGCTCCAGTCGGCGGTACCTTCCGGCAATAATCGTGAAACTATAGTGATAAATGCTATAAAAGCGGCGGATTTTGAAGCCGTAGACATGTAAGCTGTCAGTGTAGTGGGTGTTCCCTCATACACGTCGGGTGTCCACATGTGGAACGGTACGGCTGATACTTTAAAGAAGAAACCGACCAACAGAAGCCCCCCGCCTGCAACAAAGAGAAGATCGCTGCTTGCGGCCTGCGCAATTTCCTGAATATCGAGCGAGCCGGTCGCGCCATAAAGCAAGGCCATGCCGTAAAGCAAAAATCCCGTCGAAAAAGCGCCCAACAGAAAATATTTGAGCGCCGCCTCTGCCCCGGTTTTTCGTTCTTTGATGATACCTGCCAATACATAGAGACAGATCGACATCGTTTCCAATCCAAGGAAAATCATAACCAGGTTATTAGCGCTGGCCAGTCCCAGCATTCCCGTTGTTGCAAACAGGATCATCGCATACACTTCTCCGAAGTTATGATCAATCGCTTCCAAATATTCGTACGAAATAAGCACACAGAAAAGGGTTCCAAACAGGATCACGGTATTACCAAACGCGGCAACGCCGCCGTAGGAAATCATTCCGTAAAATGATTCGCCGGTGGGGCCAAATAAATCCATGATCGAAATAGCCAGTGCTGCGGTCAAAGAAGCGATTGTCAGACCTACAATACCTTTATAATCATCCTTATAGCAGTCGATTAAAACGACAATAAGGCCGGCTACACCGACAATAATTCCGGGTAAAAATGTACTTAGGTCGTGAAGATAATTCATGAAGCGAACTTGTTAGATATAGACTCGATCGTTTTGGCTAATTTGACGTCCTTTTCGGTTACCTTGTCTCCCGCATCATGGGTGGCAAGCGCAATATTTACCGTATTGTAGACATTAAAGATCTCGGGATGATGCACCTGGTCTTCGGCCTCAAAAGATATCCGGGTGATAAAAGTCATTGCTTCCCGAAAATCTTCGAAGGTGTACTCCTTGGTGAGCTTGTCATTCTCGTGAGCCCAGCCATCCAGCGATTCCAGTGCTTGTTCAATTTCGTTGTTGTTGAGTGCGTTGGCCATAACAATTTCTATTTAGATTGAGATGCCAGTTTATTCGTCACGTCATAAAGCTCAGAAGCCCATTCCGGTAGTTCATCATGCTCGGCAGCTTGACGAATAGCTACACTTTTTTGCTGTGATGCTTCCACTATTTCGTTCACCTGTTGCTCGGAATACTGCATGAAATCAACCGGACGAATACCAATCCAAAACATTAAAATAACGAGCGGAACCAAAATACCGATTTCCCGCGCGTTCAAATCAATCAATTTTTTATTCTCTTCATTCGTAACCGGACCAAACATTACGCGCTGGAACATCCATAACATATAGACAGCTGCCAAAATTACACCGGTTGCCGCAAGCACAGCAAATACATTCTGTGGGATAACCGTCGAATTAAATGCACCATTCAAAATCAAAAATTCGCCAATAAATCCATTCAGCCCCGGCAATCCTATTGAAGCCAGTGTAGAAATCATGAACATCACGGCAAAGACCGGAATGATGCGCGCAATACCACCGTAATCTTTAATCTGCCGCGTGTGCGTACGATCATAAATCATTCCTACAATAAGAAATAGCGCGCCCGTTGAAAGTCCGTGATTTACCATCTGAATCAACGCTCCCTGCACGGCCATCGTGTTAAACGCAAACAGTCCCAGTACTACAAATCCAAGGTGACTTACGGATGAGTAGGCCACCAGCTTCTTCACATCTTTCTGAACCATTGCCACTAAGGCACCATAAATAATACCAATCACAGCCAGGGTCGCCAAATAGGGAGCAAAAGTCATAAATGCATTCGGGAAGATCGGCAGACAGACGCGAAGCAGCCCGTACGTTCCCATCTTCAGCATGATAGCCGCCAGTACAACCGATCCGGCTGTGGGCGCCTCTGTGTGGGCATACGGTAACCACGTGTGAAATGGGAAGAGTGGTACTTTAATACAGAATGCAAGCGCGAAAGACAGGAATAGCCATGTTTGCTCAACCAGTCCAACCTGGTAGGCTGCACTTGAGAGGAATCGCCAGTCACTGGTAAAGTCTACGCCTTGCATTACCGCACCGGCATCATAGCCGAGGTAAATTAACCCGACCAGCATAATAAGCGATCCAACCAGTGTGTAAATGAAAAACTTAACCGTAGCGTGAATCCGGTTCTTGCCACCCCAAATCCCGATAAGAAAATACATGGGGATCAGCGAAATTTCGAAAAAGACATAAAAAATGATTAAATCGAGTGAAGCAAAAACACCCATCGAAGCCGTTTGCAGAAGAAGCAACATCGCGTAATATCCGGCAATATGTTTGGTAATCGAATCCCAGGATGAAAGCACCACGATAGGGCCAAACAAGGTAGTGAGCATAAAGAGCAGCAGGCTGAAACCGTCAAGTCCGACCAGATATTTGATATCGAGACCGGGAATAATAGCAGTACCTGTCGTCAAATACTGCTGCGCTGCTGAATTGGCAATATCAAAATTGAATAAAAGCGGAAGTGAAAGTAAAAAAGTTGCACCTGTGGCAATCAGGCTGATCCACTTTACGGCCGTTTCATTACGGGTCAACAGTATGCCCAGAATACCGACAAGCGGCAGATAAATACAGATATTTAACAGTAGTTCCATTCGTTCAGTTATTTTACAGAATCAACAGGCCTAAAACGATAATCACCCCGATTACCAGCGCCAACGCGTAACTTGAAGTTACGCCGGTTTGAATGTACCGGAACACGCTGCCAAACAGGCGAACAATCCCTCCCGTTGTGTTTACAATGCCATCTACAAATTTCATATCAAACTTCGCAAGTCCCTTGTCAGAAAACCGCACCAACGGATTCGAAACCGTTCCTTCATACAACTCGTCGAGATTGTACTTCTCTTTCCATATTTGATACAATCCGCCAAACCGTTCGCTGATTGAAGCATCCGATGCCTCGGTTTGGCCGCTGCCGTACATGCGCCATGCTACCCATACCCCGGCCACCGCAATAGCGATCGATACCAGCATCAAAATCCATTCAGACGCATGAGATAAGGCTAAATTATAGTCCGCCGCAATCGTATGCAGCCAGTTATGCAGCAGGTTGATATGCTCTTCTTCGTGGGTAAAAGTTGCCAGTAAGAAATTGGGCACACCTAAAAATCCACCCACAACCGACAAGCCGCCTAACGTCCAAAGTGGAATAGTCATAGTCTTGGGGCTTTCGTGCAGATACTTTTCAGCGCCTTCAGCTTCTTTAATTTTTGACGGCAGCTTAAACGGACCATTGAACGTGCCAAACGTGAGGCGAAACATGTAGAACGCCGTCAAAAATGCTGTAACAATCCCCACACCCCATAATATCACATAAAGCGAACCAGCAAATTCGCCCATACCCGCATTAAATGTGAAGGCTAAAATTTCATCTTTAGAAAAGAACCCTGCCAGTGGCGGGATACCAGCAATAGCAATCGTTGCCAGTAAAAAAGTTTTGTAGGTCGCGGGCATATATTCCTTTAGCCCACCCATAAATCGCATGTCCTGCGGATCGAAATGAACATCTTTGCCTTCATCATGCAAGCCGTGTTCAACATGTTCCATCGCATGAATAACCGATCCGGATCCGAGGAACAGGCACGCCTTGAAAAAAGCGTGGGTAACGACATGAAACATCGCGGCGGTGAATGCGCCTGATCCAAGCGCCAAGAACATATATCCAAGCTGTGAAACGGTTGAATATGCCAACACCCGTTTAATATCATTTTGAGTAAGTGCTATTGTCGCTGCCACAAGGGCTGTTAACGCACCGATTACTGCAATGATAAGCATCAGTTCCGGCGATTGTACAAACATGGGCGACAATCGCGAAATCAGGTAAATGCCGGAGGTAACCATGGTAGCAGCATGAATCAGGGCTGAAACAGAAGTGGGACCTGCCATGGCATCGGGCAGCCATACAAAA
>JAFGWN010000237.1 GCA_016937115.1 Balneolaceae bacterium
AAATATGGTTGTTCTGGTATCGGCTGATGACCGTAATGGATTGATCGGTGCCTTTGCCTAACGCCGAGCTGTACGAATAGTAAGGGATACCGTCTACATCGGGTACCCGCGGATTAAAAGTTTCGGTTACATATTTACGTGTGAGTTGTTCTACCGAACCGATAGCATCACTGGTGTCTTCGGGGTATATGTGATTGCCCATCCAGTCGAGCAGATTTATCTCTTTATTGCGTATTGTGGCCGGCGCGTTCAGTCCCAGTTCGGCCAGGCTACTGCCGCGGTGGGGCGTGCAGATGGTGGTTAGCGATGCCATGTGTGGCGCGGCATTGAGTTGCGAAAGAGCAAATCGCATGTCAAGCCCGCCCATGCTGTGGGCCACAATGTTGAGCTTTTCGGCGCCAGTCTGTTCCACAATTTTATGAATGAGTTTCACCCATCGTGCGGCCCGCGTTTCTATTTTGGCGTAAGGCACAATATTGGGCGCAAAGGCCAGTACGTGGTGGCGGCGCATCAGCATGGCAACATCGTAAAGGGGTGATGGTTTTACCAAGCTTACAAGCGCTCCGTAGCCGTGGCACAGGAGTACCGGGTGTTTTAGCTGGACAAGCTCTGGTTCGGGAAACTCTTTTAGTTCTCGCGATGAAAACCAGTGGTCGGTATTAAGCGATTCCATCATGATTAATAATCTTCCGGCCGGGGTGAAGTGATCATCAACCCGCCTTTTTTAAATGTGTTGAGCTCTTCTTGTGTCCACGCTAAACTCTCCTCGCTTGCCATGATAATACCCAGCGGCGTGGTACCTTCACGGGCCCGGCGAACCAGCGCCCGAAAGGTCTGGTCAAAGGCAGAACGCCCGGCATCCGCATCAAGAATGAAAGCTTCGCGCGCATCGATGTAGGAAAAGGGTGTATTCTGCAACAGAGCAGAAGCTGTCTGTTGATCCTCGAAAAAGTGCAGGAGTACTGCATTCGGAGATGACTCTTCCAGTGGTTCCAAATTATTGTTGAGTGATTCACTGTTAGCTGTTAAGAGATTTTCACTATCGGATGTTTTGGGCCAGATATAAAGCGTTTGATTGTGTTTTGATCGGAAATCACCCCACCAGCCGGGCAGCACAAGCGGCGGATGTATGATGATAGCCAGTGGAATTGGTTCGCCCATGCTGGTAATAATATCCACCAAATAATCCGGCGGACGGCTGTTAAAGGCGATTATTACGTGGGCAAAACTGCGCTGCATGGTTAGGTCTTTATTAGTTATAAGTTTCACTGTTTGAAAGACCTTGTCGCCGTAATAAAAATGGATCGCCATGTCTTTTTCCGGAAACGTAACTTCAGCCGGCAAACTGATATCGTAAGGAGAAAGTTGCTGTTGCAGTGCAGCGTGAAATTGCGTTTTCGAGAATTCAGGCGGCACGGAAATTCTATAACTTTTTCGGCTAAACGTACTGTCAACCCGAATGGATCTGCTCGAAATTTGATTGCTTGATATATTGAAATCTCCAAAAGTTTGGTTTAACAGGGAATCAGCCTGAGCAAAGCTGTGTAACTGTTTGTTTTCACCGGCCGGAGTGATAAACAGCAGCCAGCCGCTGAACAGACAGGAGACAAACAGTAGTATGGCGATAAGTTGTTTTTTAGTGTGCTCGTCCAAAGTGCTTTTTTTCAAGTTAATAAAGAAGCAGCCTAATGATAGCTTTTCTCACGGACGATTTCTACGATAAATTGTTTTGTATATCCAATGTAGATATTACGAAACAACACATTTTTTAGCGATATTTGCATCAAAATTAATTTAAATTTTGGTTGATGTCATTTCAATTCCAGAAGGTAGAAACAACTGATCATATCGATGTTTTTCATGCCCTTCCGTTTCGCTTGTACGAATCGTTTCCCCAGTGGGCACCCCCGTTTCGGTTTGAGATTGAGCAGATTTTTGATCAACAAAAAAACGATTTCTTTGAAGATGGAGAGTGCGAGCGGTACCTTGTGTATGAAGGAGATTGTCCGGTAGCCCGTTTTGCAGTGATGAATACGCCCCAACGTGATAAAGTGCTGGAACCAACGATGGGAGGCATGGGGTTTATCGAGATGGAAAATAATAAGATCCTGGCTCAGGCGATCATCAATTTTGCCAAAGAGTGGCACCACAAGCGGGGGTACAGCGCTATGCGGGGACCAATTAACTTCGGCGAAAATGATATGTACTGGGGGCTGCTGGTTGAAAATTTTAATGAGCCGCCCATTTACGGTATGTTCTACCATCCGCCGTATTATCAAGAGTTACTGGAAAACACAGGCGCAGAAAAGTTAGACGATCACTGGAGTTACAAGCGTCGGTTTGACAAACCTTTGCCGGAGCGTATGGTTAAAATTACCAATCGGATTGAGCAAAAGCCCGGGGTGGAGCTGCGTCCCATTGATATGAGGAATATTTACCGTGATGCCGAATATATCCGGCAAATATATAATGAGGCGTGGAGCGATCAGGATATCCAGGAGCGGGAATCGGAGTTCACCATGCTTACTCAAGAGACGGTTGAACAGATGGTAGACAAACTAAAACCGGTGATGATCCCCGACAGCGTGCTGTTGGCATTTGTTGATGGTGAACCGGCGTCATTTATTGTTTGTGTGCCCGATTTGAATGAGGTCTCGAAAGAAACAGGGGGGCGTTTGCGCTGGTGGCACTATCCCAAGTTGTTTTGGTTCAAACGCCGGGCTAAACATTTGCGTACGCTGGTATTTGGTACCCGCCCCAAGTATCGAAAAATGGGGCTGGAAGCACTGACATTTATCAGGGGAATTGAATATACCCATGCCGCTGCACCTTCGCTCGAATATCTGGAAGGAGCTTGGGTGAGCGAAAAGAATTGGTTGATGCAGCGTAGCCTTGAAGCCCTTGGCTGTCATCATCATAAGACACACCGGACGTATAAATGGGAATTTTGATTTTTAAGAATATTTATAACAATCTTATTTAGTATCATTCGTATTGGAAGAGAGAGGGGTAAATAAGGGGTTTCATCAGCTACAGTTTGCACTAAGATCCGGAATGCATGGATAATTTATTGTTTGAACACAATCCTAATCCAATGCTTATATATGATAAGGGAACGCTTAAAATTTTGAGTGTAAACAAAGTCTTTTCAGAAAAATATCAATACAGCCAGAAAGAGATTGAGCAGCAAGAAATAACGATTAAAGATATCCGTCCCCGGGAAGATGTCCCCAAAATGCTTGAACTGCTTAAAACCCTGGACGATGCTGGTATTAACAAAAGAAGTATTTACAGGCACCAATCAAAAGAAGGCAATATCTTTTATGTTCAGGTCACTGCTCAGAAATTTTCTTATCGCGGCCATGATTCCCGGCTGGTTGTTTGTCACGATGTAACTGCGCAAGTGGAATCGGAAAAACGAATAAAAAAAGCACTTAATGAGCTCCAGCATCATATCAATAATACTCCCCTGGCTTCAATTAAATGGGACCGTGAATTTAAAATCCTGGAGTGGTCGGGCCAGGCCGAAAATATTGCAGGTTATTCAGAAGAAGAGGTAAAGGGTAAAAATCTTTTTGCCATCGATTTTTTCGATCAGGCTGAAGCTAAAAAGATTAAAAAAAACATTAGGGATCTTATCAGAGGCAAGCATGACCGTAACCAGTTTGAGACCAAGGTAGAACACAAAGACGGCACCGAAATTTATATTAAAGTGCATTCTTCAAGTCTGCGTAATGAAGAAGGAGAGCTTCAGTCAGTCTTAACATTCATAGAAGACATTACGGAGCAAAAAAAATCGGATATAAAATATCAGCGGCTTTTTGAGAACGCGAATGACAGTATCCTGATTCTTAAAAATGGTCTCTTTGTAGATTGTAATAAGCAGACTGAGGTATTATATGGAGCACCCAAACATAAAATTATAGGCAAATCTCCCGCTTATTTTTCGCCTGAAAAGCAGCCTGATGGAAGTATTTCAGCAACGGAGGTATCAAAACGAATAAATAAGGCATTGGAAACTGGTTCTCACTTGTTTGAATGGCAGCATCAAAATACGAAGGGTGATTTAATTGATGTGGAGGTGAGTCTTAATAAGATAACTTTTCCGGAGGGGGAATATTTACAGGCCATTGTACGCGATTTAACCGACCGCAAGGAATCTGAACGAGCACTACGAACCTCGCTGCAAGAAAAACAGGTACTGCTTGAAGAGATTCATCACAGGGTGAAAAATAACTTAGCGATTGTATCTGGTTTGTTAGAAATGCAAACGATGCAGGTCGATGATGAACAACTTACCCGTTATATGCAAAATAGTCAGTTGCGTATTCAGTCCATGGCTATTGTGCATGAAATGCTTTATAAGTCAGGTACTTTATCAGAAATCAAGTTTAAGAACTACGTTAATAAACTTGTAACAATTATATCGAATGTTTTGGAACCTGACTCAAAAAATATAGCGCTTCATGTAAATGTCGATGACTTTACATTGAATGTGAACGAAGCCATTCCATGTGCACTTGTGATTAGTGAGCTGATTACCAATGCTTATGAATATGCTTTTAAAGGAAGAAAGAAGGGAGAAATATGGATTGACATCTCTGAAAATGAGGATATTATTCACGTTTCGGTAAGAGATAATGGTATTGGCCTGCCGGATGATTTTGATCAGAAAAAAGATATGTCGCTGGGTATGAATTTAATGGAAAATCTTTGTCTTCAGCTCGAAACGCACATGGAAATTGAAAGCGGTGAAAGAGATACATGCTTCTCTTTTACATTTAAGCGAACAGACAAGCCCGGCTCAAGTAGCTTGAATCGTATTTAAGCCTTAAAGATATATTGAAGCACTTTTTGGGCGACTGCCCGCTTGGAACCACTAAATTTCTCAGTAGATGTATCGCCGATCAGGTGCACGGTATTGGTATCTGCTTCAAACCCTGCATCAGCATCGGAAAGGGAGTTGGCGATAATCCAGTCTATATTTTTCTTGGTACGTTTTTTTGAGGCATTTTCCAGCAGGTTATCTGTTTCCATGGCAAAACCGATAAAGATTTGCCCATTTTTTCGGTGTTCGCCCAGCCAGGCCAGAATATCCTGTGTCTGTTGTAATTCAAGTTTTGTGGAAGCGCTGTCTTTTTTCACTTTATGATCGTGCTGCTCGGCAGGAGTAAAATCGGAAACGGCCGCCGCCATAATAATGACATCGGCATTGGCATGCTGTTTGACCAGATCAAAGAGCTCGGCAGCGCTTTTAAATTTTTGTGTTGAAACTTCATCCGGTAGCGAAAGCGAAACGGGGCCGTGTAAGAGCGTAACATCAGCACCCAGCTTTTTTGCAGCTTCAGCCATGGCAAAGCCCATTTTCCCAGAACTGGGGTTGGAGATAAAACGCACCGGATCGATATGTTCCCGTGTAGGACCGGCCGTAACGACCACTTTCTTGCCGGTTAGTGGTCCGTCAACTTTTTTTTTAGAAGACAGAATGTTCTTTGTTTTATTGAGAATTACTTCGGTTTCAGGCAGACGTCCTTTGCCTTCAAGCCTGCTGGCCAGATATCCTTCCTCCGGCTCAAGAACATGATAGCCGAAATCCTGAATGATTTCGAGGTTCTTCTGGGTTGAGGGCGCGTTGTACATTTCGCCATCCATTGTGGGGCAAATTAGCAGGGGACAGCGGGCAGCCAGAACAGCAGAAGTGAGCATATTATCAGAAAAGCCGTGCGCAACCTTTGCCAGGGTATTGGCCGTACAGGGTGCAATAATAAAAAGGTCAGCCCATTCCCCCCATGTAATATGCTGTGTCCATGATTCGGGGGTGTGCTGTCCATCCGGGAAAACCTCGACAGCGACTTCATGTTGAGAGAGAGAAGCAAATGTATCAATACCGACAAAACGGGTGGCGGCGGGCGTCATAGTAACGCGAACTTCGGCGCCGGCCTCTTGCAGCGCTCGCAGCAGATAAACAGCTTTATATGCTGCAATACCGCCCGTTACGCCAAGTATGATCTGCTTGCCGGCAAGCATTTTATTCTTCCGTTTCCGGGTAGCGGAAATAGATTTCACCCTTGCGCATTTCTTCTACAGCGCGCTGGGTAGCATGCGGAAGCTTTTCGAATTCTTTCGAAATATTTTCCTGCTCCTCGTTGAATTGAAACTCATCCTCATCTTCAAAGCCTTCGAAATATTTCAATTTTTCATCAAGCTGAAGCTTTTCCTGCGCGGCAATCTGGCGCGACCGCTTGGACATAATGGCAATCAGCTCGTACTGATTACCGGTGTCTTTATTTAGTTTTTCAACATCAAGTGTTTTAATGGACATAAATCAATATCAAATAATTAATCGGCTATAAACGACTGAACAATCGTTTTTACCTGTTTATATGCTGTTTCTAAATCATCATTTGTAACAACGTAATCGAAGCGGCTTGCGTATGGAAGATCTTTTTCAGCTCTTTTTAAACGCAAAGCAAGCGATTCTTCCGTTTCAGAGCCTCGTTTTATCAACCGTCGTTTAAGTTCATCTATCGAAGGCGGCTGAATGAAAATAGATACGCAATCACTTCCGTATGAATCTTTTACGTTCAAGGCTCCTTTTACTTCAACGTCAAGCAGGGGAAAATACCCACTTTTCATAAGTTTATCAACTTCTGAACGCAAAGTGCCGTATCGGTTGCCGCTGTACTCTTCCCATTCTAAAAAGCCGTTATTTTCTACTTTTTGATCAAACGCGGCTTTCGACAGAAAAAAATAGTCGACTCCGTTTTTTTCACCTTTGCGCGGATCGCGCGTTGTGCCCGATACGGAAAATTGAACCTTGGGAAAATCATTAAGCAGTCTTTTTGCAATGGTTGTTTTGCCCGACCCGCTGGGCGCTACAATAACAATTAGTTTTCCTTCGGGGTGATTATTCAACGTTTTCTACCTGTTCGCGGATTTGTTCAAGACTTTCTTTGGCGTGTACCACCTGCTGTGATATCTCTGAATTATTGGCTTTGGAGCCAATCGTATTAATCTCACGATTCATTTCCTGGCTCAGAAATTTTAACCGCCGTCCCACGGTTTCATCACTTTTTAAGGCTTCTTTAAAGAACTTGATGTGCGATTGAAGACGAACAATTTCTTCGGTGATGTCCATCTTATCAACTAAAATAGCTACTTCCATCTCCAGCCGTTCGTTGTCGAGCGTGTCGTCATCAACCAGTTTTTGAATACGCTCAAGAAGTTTTGCACGGACTTCATCAGCGCGTCCGTTGGTCAGCGTTTTCACCTCTTTCATTTTAGATTCAATATCTTCTACACGTTGGAGCAAGTCTTTTTCGAGCTGTTTGCCTTCTTTGGCACGCATGGCAACAAGCTGGTCGAGGGCCTTGTCAGCTGCTTCTTTACTAAGCTCCCAGATTGTTTGCAGCACTTTTTCATCCCGCTCACGTGAGACGAAGATTTCTTCAAACTTGGTGAGGTCGCGGAGCGAAACAGCGGTGTCGATCTGGGCTACATCCCGTAACTCCTCGAGCAGCCCCTTGTATCCTTTTGCCAGTTCGGGATTGATGGCAATTTCGGGCTGACCGGTTTCGGCTTTATTGATCCGCACATTCACATTTACATTACCCCGGCTTATTTTAGCCTGAATCAGCTCTTTCAACGCCAGTTCCTTATCCTGAATCTCCTTGGGCATCCGGAACGAAATATCGAGGTAGCGGCTGTTCACCGATTTGGCTTCTGCCGTTATTGCTATGTTGCTGGAAGAAGCCTGACCTCTTCCAAAGCCGGTCATAGAATGAATCATATACTATTATTTAAACTGTTGAATTGAGGCAAATATATAAAAAGCATACTGCGGATTAAAATGATTCTGATAACTGCTTTATCAACGGCCCCGGTATTAACGGCGGGACTATCAAATTTAATTAAGCACTTTTCCCTTTACCATCTCGGCTAGCTCTTTTGCCTTGTTTGGATTCACACCTTCCGAATAGACACGGATGATCGGTTCGGTATTCGACTTTCGCAGATGCACCCAGCCGTCATCAAAATCGATTTTAATGCCGTCGGTGGTATCGGGGTTTAGATCAGCATATAATTCATTTGCTTTGCGGAGGATAGCATCGCCATCGATATTTTCCAGCTGTATTTTGTCTTTACGCATGTAATAGTCCGGCAGACTTTTGCGGTAGTTAGAAGCCGAAATGTTGCGTTCGGCCAAAAGCTGTAAAACCATAGCAGTACCTACAAGGGCATCCCGTCCGTAGTGTAAATCCGGGTTGATGACGCCTCCGTTGCCTTCGCCGCCAATAACCGCATCGACGGCCTGCATTTTCTTAACCACGTTGATTTCGCCTACGGCTGAGCGATGGCACTTTTGGCCGTATTTTTTGGCTATATCTTCTGCCACGCGTGATGATGAGAGATTGGTGGCGCAGGGGCCTTGTTTTTTGCTCAGCATAAAATCGAAAGCAGCTGCCTGGGTGTATTCTTCGCCAAAGGGTTCGCCTTCATCGGTGACCAGCGCCAGCCGGTCGGTATCGGGATCAGTTATAATACCAAGGTCGCATTTTTTGTCTTTGACCAAATTGCAGATATCTTCCAGATGTTCGGGCAGTGGCTCGGGATTATGTGCAAAAAGGCCGTTGGGTGTCTCGTTTATTTTGTGAATGGTATGCACCCCCATTTTTTCCAGCAGTGGGGGCAGGGCGATACCGCCGGTACCGTTTACGGGATCAATCGCAATAGAAAAATCTGCCGCCGCAATTTTATCAGCATCGATGTACGGCAACTGCAAAATTTTATTAATATGATGCTCCAGTGCATCCGAATCTTC
>JAFGWN010000238.1 GCA_016937115.1 Balneolaceae bacterium
AAAGCAGCGGAGCCGACGGGCCCGGCGATGGTGGCAGCAGTGACGGAAGCGGAGAAGGGGGAACCACTGCAGAAGCAGAAGCGTTTGAAGATCGTATTATCGACTCTGAACTCAAGCCTTGTATGCAAAACGTAATGAGCCAGTTGCAACTGATTAGTCAAGGAGTAGGCAAAATTATTCAGGATTTTGCGATTGACGAGATAGAACCTGATATAGAAAATTTTAACTGGGAAGTTAAAGATGGAGATCTTGATTCATATGAAAACGCTGAGACTTTAGTTGAATACAACGAAAACACGAATACAGTGACGACTATATTCGACACCGATAAATTTGGTAGTGCATCAAACCTTGCTATTGCTCGTACCATTATGCATGAGGCTATTCACGCATATATGGTTTCTCTACAGTATAGTCAAAAAGGAGGAATTCCATTAAGTGCCGCTGAAAAAGAAAGATTACTGGGCCCTGACTGGGCATTCGCTTTTGGCGATTCCTATTATGGACATAAATACATAGCAGATAATTATCTAGACGGTATAGCAACTGCATTGAATGCTTATGGAAATGGAACGCAAGGACATAGTTTAGGATATCGGTACTATAAAGATTTATCATGGGGTGGCCTAACTAACGATGCGAATGGAACTGAATATGATTTCTTTAAGAAAATAGTTGACAGCGCATCTGACAGAGAACGTATAAAAAACAATATAGCTATTGAACAAGTTAATAAAGATCTTAATGGTAACTATAAATCTCAAAAAGGAAATGATGCGGGTTGTTAAAGGTTTTTTATTCTTAGGATTCTTTTTTCTAGTTGGGTGTGCAACTACAATGCTGCCCAATTCGATATCGGGCCCATATTATGAGAAGTATCCCCCTGTTGGAATTGGTGTTTTATACGATTTTGATAAAAATAAATTTAAAAAAACGGCCTCCGGTCACTTAAATGCCAAAACAAAATGGAGGGGGACTTACCGTATTAGCAAAGATACCTTAATATTAAACTATAAGTCTTTAAAAGATCCTGATCCATCTACATTTAAATTTATCAGAAAAAAAGAATCTATTGATCCCAATTCTAATTCCAAAGCTCCAGTAAATTCTTCTGTTGAATTCTTCATTGTAGAAAAGAATGATGAACCGTTAAAAGGAGCCGCATTAGCTGTACTTGGTAACTCGGAGAAAGTTCTTGAAGGATTTTCATCCGACTCGTCGGGAAGCTATCCTGAAATTTCACTGAGTGAAAAAATGCAGAAATTTATGTTCAATTACATAGGGCGTAAATCAGTTATCATACCAGTAGATACCCTAAGAGGATATCATTCCAAGGTAAAAGTAACCCTTTCAGATTCTGCTACTACTTACAGTGATTACAATGAAACAAAGAAATATCTAATCAAGGATTTTGAAAAAAATCGCATTGTTTTAGAAGCACTTGTTGAAGATTCCAAGAGAATTGTGCTGGTACGTAAAGGAACAGAATAACTAATAAGCTAAACCTCACTCGCGCAAATCTTCCGACTTGTGCGATATATCAGAGGGCCAACTTATTGGATTAGTAAAATTCTGGTGTAGAAAACAACTATTTCTTTCACGCTTCCAGAACGTACCTAAAAAATTAACCAAGATTAGAAATAGGTTTCTTTCTTTTACCTACCCTTTTCTTATTTTAGGCAAAACAGAAAATAACAGTAGCGTCATCCCGAGTCCCGGAGTAAGAGATCTCAAACGAAATAAATGTTGGTTCTGAAATAAAGATACTGCTATTTCAACATTTGAGATTCCTCGTTGTGAACTCCTCGGAATGACATTTTTTAAACTTTAATATCCTATGGCCTTAGACTCTGTTGCAGCATTTCGCGAGCGGCGCGATGAAGCGCTGACATTCATCAAAGAACACACCGATTTTCGTCCCGATTATCTCATCATTTTAGGTACCGGCCTCGGACAACTGGCCGATGAAATCGACGTGCTCGATTCCATCTCCTATGCCGACATTCCCCATTTTCCGGTTTCCACGGTAGAAAGCCATGCCGGGCGTCTGCTGTTCGGTGAGCTGGGTGGCAAAAACGTCGTCGCCATGCAGGGCCGCTTTCACTACTACGAAGGCTACAGCATGCAGCAGATTGCGTTTCCCATTCGCGTGCTGAAAGCGCTCGGCACCGGCACGCTGCTGGTCAGCAATGCGTGCGGCGGACTCAACACCAACTTCCGGCGCGGCGATATCATGCTCATCAACGATCACATCAACATGCTGGGTGACAACCCGCTGATCGGTCCCAACGACGACGACCTCGGCCCGCGCTTCCCCGATATGAGTCAACCCTACACCGAAAGCCTGCTCGACCTGGCCGAGACCGTTGCCCTCGAAAAAGGTATTAAAATGCACGAAGGCGTGTATCTTGCACTGAGCGGCCCCACCCTGGAAACCAAAGCAGAATACCGGTATCTGGGACTCATAGGCGCCGACGTGGTAGGCATGAGTACCGTGCCGGAAGTGATCACTGCCGTGCACATGGGCATGGATGTGATGGGCATCTCGGTCATCACTGACGAATGTTTCCCCGATGCGCTGGAAGCTGTCGATATTGAGGATGTACTCGAAGCCGCCGAAATGGCACAACCTAAAATGACGCAGGTCATCATCGGCGTACTGGAGCGATTATAACAACAGGCAGGTCACATCATCAAAAAGTTAAAGATGAAAAAAGTTATATCATCTTTACGATAAAAAGCGTTAATTTAGTATAAGAGATGATTATAAAACGCAATCCAATTCAACGCTATGTCCACAGGCCGATTTGATGATGAGATCTGGGATGAGTACCAATGGGAAGCTCACCTGAACGAGATAGAACGCAAAAGCGACCAGCTGCGAAAATTTATTGCCTCCGACTCACCCGAAAATGACCCCCGCTGGATGAAACTGCTGGAGGAAAATACCGATAAAGAAGACGCTGTTGATGCCTTTATCGAAGAAGAGCTACAGATCGAAGACGCCTATTTTCCCGAAGATGACGAGTGGGAGGACGAATTTGAAGACGACATCGACGATTTTTTATTTGATGATATAGAAGAAGATGCATTCTTCGATGACGACATCGATGATTTTGACGCCGGAGAAGAGTGGAAAGAGTTGAGCCAGGATTTTGCCCGCAGCGATAACGGCTCTATCGAAAATCTGACTGTCTACAATCAGGCACGTGAGCTGGCTGTTCACATCCTGCAATGGTTTGAAGGCATTCACCCCAAACTACGGGATAAAACCTGCAGTGATTTTGTAAGCCAGGTATTAAAGATTGGTGCAAAACTGGCTGGCGGATACTCATTTGGGTTTGAGCAGGATTTTTTGGGGGCCAACATCGCATACACAAAAAAGGCACTCTATGCAGCCAATGATGGTCTGCGACTGCTTGAAGACGATCTCAAAAAAGTTTCATACATCAACGCATCACAATATATTCTCTTGCACGGCCGGCTTTTTGAATTGCGAAATGATATCGGGATTTACGTGCAGGAATTACGTGAGCAGTTTTATTACGGATTCGAGTGAGATTTGAGGTTAAGGCTCAGGTTGAGAAATTCCTGATCCTCAACCTTAACCTCAACAAAAACTACTCCCAAATAGCCACTTCGCGATTCCCTTCAGAATCTGCCTTACCACGGAACATCCCCTTCGTATTCATATTCATGTAGGTATTGCCATATTTGTCCACGGCAATCATTCCAGCGTCGCCCGGCTCCAGCACTTCTTCGAGTAAATATGTTCCAGCTTCTTCCAATGATGCTTCTTTAAATTTCATATAACTGCTTACCGTATGGCCCGAGACCGCACGCATAATCTTTTCGCCCCAGCCGGTCATAGATACTGCTACCACATCACTGGCATACGTACCGGCTCCAATAATAGGCACATCGCCGACCCGACCGAACTTCTTGTTGGTCATTCCGCCGGTTGATGTACCGGCTACCAGCGTACCTTCCTGATCAAGCGCCACACAACCAACCGTGCCGTACTTATCAGCGTTTTCCACCCAAAATCCCTGGTCGGCATCGGGCTTTATTAACGTGGACTGCTGCTCTTCGGGCGTTGCTTCTTTTTCAACAGCGCGTTTCCATGCTTCATAGCGTTTTTCGGTATAAAAATAATCCTGGTTGACGCGCTCAACACCCATTTTCCCCGCAAACTCTTCGGCTCCTTCACCGGAAAACATCACATGTTTCGACTCCTCCATCACCTTACGCGCCAACGAAATAGGGTTCTTAACCGTTGTAACGCCTGTGATAGCGCCCGCCTGGCGCGTGTTACCCACCATGATAGCAGCATCGAGCTCGTGACCACCTTCGCTTGTAAATACCGCACCCTTTCCGGCATTAAACCGTGGATTATTTTCAAGGTAGTTGATTACTTTTTCCACAGCATCAATCGCCTTGCCGCCATTCTTTAGTACTTCTTCCCCAATAGCCAGT
>JAFGWN010000239.1 GCA_016937115.1 Balneolaceae bacterium
AGTATGAAACCGGCGACACCTATGCCGTTACCGCGTTCGGCACCAACATTGATGAGGCCGCGAAGAAAGCGACCCGCTACATGATCGACTACCTGCAGCAGGAACACGGCATGAACCGCGAAGAAGCCTATATGCTCTGCTCGCTGGCCGGTGATCTCCGTATCGCCGAAGTGGTGGACATGCCGCACATGCTGGTAAGTATGCACATGCCCAAAGACGTGCTGGGAATGGAGTGAAGGTAGAACAGTTTTGGTTGTGGCCTGTACAATCATCAAATCAACATCTTTATCATGTCTCAACCACTATCTTTTGTAAAATATCTTATCCCCCTTATCGCATTAGGTATCGCTTGTGCGGCTTGCAACTCCTCATCGGATAAAAAGGCTGAGGGCGACAGGGAACAAACCGAATCGCCGGATGATATGCCGAATCCGGTCACCTTTTCTGATGACATTACCAATATGGAGAGCATCCGGGCGGAGACCGAAAAGACCATGGAGGCCGTCAGCAGTGGCGCGGTGGACAGTACCTCGTTTAGCTACGACTGCAATGGAGAGAAAAAAGGTACGGTCACGTTTTACCGCAGTACGGGCGGCACTCTCCGGATGGTTGAACGTAACTATTCGGAATATAGCCATACCTACGGTACAGAGCGTTTCTTTGTATCCAGCAGGAAACCCTATTTCGTGTACCGGAAAAATACGGACTGGGGGTTTAAATCGAGGAATGAAACCGTGGATAATGTTAAAGAACAGCGCTTTTACGTGTTGGGGGATACGCTGGCGCAATGCCTGACGAAGGAGTATGAGATCCACTCCGATGCGACGGACAGTTCTGATCCCGAAAAGATAGAAAACGAACCAGGACAGTGTCCGCCGATGGGTGAACTAATGGATCAGTACGAGCTGCTGCTTTCGCACAGGGATACGACCGGTGCTATTGAGTGTTTGCAGAAAGAGTGAGGCCTGTCCCTCGGAATGACAACATGAAATTTTATTCTCTTTCTACTGTCATCCCGATATAAGGAGGGATCTCGAATGATATTAAGATCTTGAAATCCAAAAACATATGAGGAACAACAATGTCAGCTTCTCAGAATGACATTGCATATTTCTTTAATTATGGCAAAGAAATTCTGTAAGGAATTGCTCTTATCATGGTCTTTATGGTAAAAAGTAATGACGCAACGATATCATGTCTATATCATGAGCAATATTTCGCGTATGATTTACATTGGGATAACCAACGATTTAGCGAGAAGAGTAGAAGAGCATAAATCGGATAGAAAAAATGGGTTTACCGGACGCTACAACATTCATCGACTCATTTACTATGAGGAATTTCAAGATGTTCAAAAAGCCATTGCCCGTGAAAAAGAGCTGAAGGGATGGCGTCGTGAAAAGAAAATAGAGTTAATTGAGAAGGTGAACCCTGAGTGGAAAGATTTGGCGAAAAAGTAGGGCAAATGTCATCCCGATGAGTGTAACGAAGAGGGATCTCAAACGATGTTGGGGCTGGTAGCTAAATCTACACTTGATATTCCTCGTCGTGCCTCCTCGGAATGACTGTCTAAAGGCCTATATTTTTTTACTGCCATCCCGATGTAAGGAGGGATCTCAAATGAAAATGTTAGCTGGAATATAAATAACAGGTTAGATTTCTTAGGGCCAGCTCCTCAAAATGACAATTCCTATCACCCCAAATGCTTGTGGTTGCCCTTGTTGTGCCGTTTTTCCAGTTTCTTTGCCACTTTCTTTAGGGAGACATTCTTTGCGCGAAGCAGTACCATCAGGTGAAAAAGAAGGTCGGCGACTTCACCAATAAACTTTTTCTTTTTGTTGTTTTTGGCCTCAATCACTGTTTCTACTGCTTCTTCACCTACTTTTTGTGTGATTTTGTCGATCCCTTTCTCAAACAGGTAGGTGGTGTAGGAGTCGTCGGGCATCTCCTTTTTCCGGCTTTTAATGAGATCTTCGAGTTCTGTAAGAAAGCCGAGCTTGCCGGCTTGCGGGGTGAAATCTTTTTGATGAAAGCAAGACTGTTCGCCGGTATGGCAGGTGGGCCCGTTCGGCTTTGCGAGGATGAGCAGGGTATCGTTGTCGCAATCTTGTTGAATTTCCACCAAGTCCAGGGTATTGCCGGAAGTTTCGCCTTTGGTCCACAAGCGCTGCTTACTGCGGCTGTAAAAGGTCACGAGCTCTTCTTCCAGCGTCTGCTGTACAGCGTCCTCATTCATATAGCCCAGCATCAGCACCTGTCCGGTATCGCCGTCCTGTATAATGGCGGGAATCAACCCGTTGCCTTTGTCGAAGTCTAATTCTTTGATGTCAATCATGGTAATAATATTTTGCTTAATTGATCTCAATTCTTAAAAATGCCCTTTCCTAAGGGAGATTATTTTATGTCAAACGAACGGGAATACGGGCTTTAAGAAATTCTTTCTTAAGTCTTTCAATCTCTATTTCATTAAAGTGAAAAATGCTGGCGGCCAGTACGGCGTCGGCTTTTCCTTTTTTAACAGCATCGATACAGTGGCCGATGGTACCGGCCCCGCCGCTGGCAATAACCGGAATGGATACCGTTTCATTCACTTGTTGGAGTAGTTCCAGGTCAAAGCCGTCCGTGGTGCCGTCGCGATCCATACTGGTAAGAAGAATTTCGCCCGCCCCGCGCTGTTCAGCTTCTTGTATCCAGGGCATTGCTTTCTTACCCGTGTTTTCCGACCCTCCTTTAATGAAGACGTTCCAGTGGTCGCCGGTTCGTTTGGCATCAACCGCGGCGACAATACATTGCGAACCAAACCGGTCGGCAGCACGGTTAATCAGTTCGGGGTCATGGACAATGGCGCTGTTCAATGACACTTTATCTGCTCCGGCGTGCAGTAGTTCTTCGATCTGTTTCACGCTGCCAATGCCGCCGCCCACGGTAAACGGGATGTTCAGCTCTTTGGCAATACGGCGGACGAGATCGACCAGCGTTTTTCGCTTCTCTTTGGTTGCTGTGATGTCGAGAAAGACCAGCTCGTCGGCGCCTTCCCTGGCGTAGCGGCGCGCCAGTTCTACCGGGTCGCCGGCATCGCGCAGCCCTTCAAAATTGATGCCCTTCACGGTGCGCCCGTCCTTGATGTCGAGACAGGGAATAATGCGTTTGGCCAGCATGGGATATGAATCTTTTGGTTTGCTTCTTTTTCTATATATTAATCAACGAAACGGAAGTTAAGGCATTGGAAGCAGGGAATCACAATTAATTATTATCAATATGCGTGCGATTGGAAATGCTGTTCTTTTTATCGTTGAATTTTGCTTTAGGCTGGCAGCTCCGCTGGCAGCCTTCATAAGCTTGGGAGCATCGGGCGCGTTTGGAAATAAGATTATACAGGGTTTCCAATCGCTGCCCGAAGCCATCCGGGAGATCGTATGGTGGATACAGAACATCCCGGAGATCGGAGAAATTATTGATGACTACAATACGATGACGGCCGCCAATTTTAACGCAAAGTACGGTTCCGGTGCTATCAACAACGTGATGGATTACCTGAATGAAGGAGTGGCCTACCTGCAACATGTTTATCTGAATCTTGCCGAACAGCCGGTGGCCACCATTCTTGCCGCTGTCATTGTATTTCTGGTTTTTTATATATTGGCCCGTATTGCACGTTTTATTCGGCAGGAGGGACAGGGCTCATTTATCGACCGGGCAGAACGCCGTGCCGGCGACCGGGTCTTTAAGCAGGACAAACCCACCTCCAATTACGATACTTCGCGGTGGGTATAATGGCTTTTCCGGCTCTTGGCACCACTTTTGTTTTTTATTTAAACCACGTCCAAATTATACTCAAACTGGAGTGTTAGGCAGATAATTGTTTATAATGATAGTGAACATCAATCAAGATTACGGAGGTAGTTATTATGGCAAAGCAACCAGTTGAATGCCCGCGATGTGGTTCTACAGCTGTTGAACCCTGTCACCAGGAACCCAAAGTAGACTGCGTACGGGACGAGAAAAAATAGTCTCAACACAAATTATATTTAAGTAGAGCCGCCCTGGTATCCGGGGCGGCTTTTTTTGTGGGATAGAGTAGTTGTTCATTCGATAAGGCGTGTATTATCATCAGATAGAATATTTAGAAAGTAAAATAAAGTAACATGAAAAAGCTGATACTGCCTCTGTTGTTTTTTGTCTTTTTAATGCAAAGCTGTATTAATAGTGGACTTGAAGATGACAACACACGTCGCAATACGCTGCCAAGAAGTCTTACTTCAAGTGAAGAAACATTGATTTCAGCAGGAAATGATTTTAGCTTCGATATTTTTCGGCGGGTAGTGGCTGGTGAAGAAAAAAAGAATGTATTTATCTCACCACTCAGCATTTCCATGGCGCTGGGGATGACGCTCAACGGAGCAGCCGGCGAAACCCAAACCGGAATGAAGGAGGCACTGGGCATTAGCGAGCTGGAATTGCAGGCTATCAACCAGTCCTATCAAAGCCTGATGAAGCTGCTTGTGGAATTAGATCCCAAAGTAAAATTAAATATTGGCAATTCGCTGTGGGGCAGGGAAGGATTTCCCATTAATCAATCGTTCAAAGATATCCTTAAAACTTATTTTGACGCCCGCGTAGATGAGCTTGACTTTACTACTCCTGCCGCAGCCGATACGATTAACCAGTGGGTGAATGATCAAACAAACGGACGCATTGAAGAGATTATTAAATCTATTCCCAATAATATCATTCTTTACCTTATTAACGCTATCTATTTCAAGGGCGACTGGCTGTACCAGTTTGATCCTGAGGATACCAAACCGGCCGATTTTCACTTGCAGGATGGCTCAACGGTTGATGTGGAGATGATGAGCCAGGAAGCCCCGGTTGCAGTATATCGCTCCAATGAAGTGCACATGGCAGAGTTGGCCTATGGCGATAGTTTATATCAGATGACGATACTAATGCCGGCTGACAAAAAAACTCCTATCAGCAAATTTGTGCAGGAGTCCCTGACAGCTTCTAATCTTATGGCATGGACCGGGCAACTGCAGTCGCAAGAAACGATTATAAAGCTTCCTAAATTTGAATCCAGCTATGACAAAACCCTCAATGGTATTTTGAAATCCATGGGGATGGAAGAGGCTTTTGATCCACAGGTTGCTGATTTTTCAAATATTAACCCGGACGCATCGCTATATATCAGTGAAGTTAAACACAAGGCAAATATTACCGTAAATGAAGAGGGCAGTGAAGCCGCCGCAGCGACAATTGTTAGCATAGGTCTAACGTCAGGAGGGCAAAATACATTTAGGGTAGACCGTCCGTTTGTGTATTTAATTCGGGAACGTATCAGCGGTACGGTGCTTTTTGCAGGTATGATGAAGGATCCAACCCAAAAACAACAGTGAGCTAACGATTATGAATAAGGTCAGAAGTCATTTCTTCGGTTTGTTGATACTCTTGATGAGCCTTTTGATTTACTCATGCAGTATCTTTGGAGGTGATGACCCCGAAATTGTACCTGGTGTTGAAGGGACGTACACCGGGATTTACAGCCAGGGTTTTGAAGACAGCGATTTTAATCCCTGCATTGACCGCGATGAATCGTGGCAACTTAGCAGTGAAGATCCTGCAGCCTTTTCTAAAATAAATGAGGCCGAAGGCAATCCCGTGTACGTAAAACTTCGGGGGATTCCCAGTGAGAAAGGGGAGTTCATGGGATTCTATGTAATGTTCGATCGCAAATTTGAGGTGAAAGAAGTTTTATTTTCTAAAAGCCTGAATGAAAAAAACTGCTTGTAATTTTTGGAGTTTAGTGAATTGGTTAATCAATTGTATCTAAGTAAAGACGTATGAAATATTTCGTTTATCGGTTGCTCAGACGGGCTGGTTGATTTCGAATCGGAAGATGTTGAAGGGGGGGGCTTGGACACGGCTTTATATATCAATAATAAGAAACACACCACCAGTTAGCATTATATTGTTGAACATGAAACGGCTTTCTCTTTACTACGGGTCGCTATATCGTCGGATAAAAATGCAATACAGCCGAGCAAAACTCAAAAGCGTTTCTCTATAAGATGTTTATGGATATAAAAAAGGGGATGAAATTATTCTCTATTACTCGTCCGTGAAAGAACCTGAACTCGGAGATATAAAAAGTCATGTAATAAAAACGGATTGAACTTCTTTTGATCTCTAACCTGTGTTAAACTCCGCCATCTCTTCAAGTGTAATTCTATTCTCATAATAAGCCCGGCCTACCACCACGCCAAAGGCATCGATGTCTGCCAGTTTTTTGAAGTCTTCAACAGAAGCCACTCCGCCGGATGCTATAAAACTAAGCTGTGGAAATGCCGCTTGCAGCGATTGATACAGTTCAATATTGACTCCCTCCAGCATACCGTCGCGGGCAATATCAGTACAGAGAACGTACCGCAGGCCGGCTTCAATCATAGGCTGAAGAAATGAATTAATAGACTCATTTGCGGTCTCCAGCCAACCGCCATACGCTACCTGGCCATCTTTCAGATCCATGCCCAACACAACTTGGGCAGGTGATTCCCCAAACAATCGTTTCCAGTCATCCGGTTTTTTAAACACAAGAGAACTGCAGATAATACGACTGACGCCCTTTTTTAAAAGTTTTTGTCCGTCTTCGTAGCTGCGGATACCGCCACCGGTTTGAATAGAAAGGGCGGTCTTTTTCTTGATTTCTTCGATATGATTCAGGTTTACAAACCGGCCCTCTTTTGCCCCATCGAGATCAACAATATGAATATGAGAAAAGCCGGCATCGTCAAACTTTCGGGCTTCATCAAGCGGGCTGTCGTTATAAACGGTAACATCATCATACGAGCCTTTTTTGAGGCGTACAACTTGGCCGTCGAGCAGGTCAATAGCAGGGATAACGATCATAATTGGGGTTAATTTACTGGGATTTGACGTTTTGTAAGCTCGAAAAAATTTTTGAGCAATTGATGACCTGCATCACCCGATTTCTCCGGGTGAAACTGCGTGCCCATAATATTACCCTCCGCCACCATAGCGGTGAAATCTGTGCCGTAATTGCACGAGGCTATTGTCGCTTTATTCAACGGGGCATAGTAGCTATGCACAAAGTAGAAGTACGACCTATCATCCAGCCCATGCAACAGGGGATGAGCACTGGTCAACGAGCAGGTATTCCAGCCCATGTGCGGCACTTTCTGTTTATGGTTGTCGAACTTTTTAAGTTGCCCCGAAACGAGGCCGAGCCCTTTTGTACCACCGCCTTCCTGGGATGATTCGTACAGAAGCTGCATACCCAGACAGATGCCCAATAAGGGTTTTGTAGTATTTTTTATCCAGTCATCCAGGCCGTTTTTTTGCAGCGATTCCATTGCCGGTTTAGCGTGACCAACACCGGGGAAGATAATGGCATCAGCCTTGTCGAGTTCACCCATATTTTTCGTGATGATATGTTCGGCCTGGAGGCGGTCTAATGCATTAGAAACGGAAGCCAGGTTCCCGGCATCGTAATTGATAATGGCAATCATCTTATAATAAATCTTTTGTACTTGGCAGAATGTTGAGGTTTCGTTCGCTCCGGCTGATAGCAGCCCGCAGACAATGGGCAAAACTTTTAAAGCAGGCTTCTATTTTATGATGATCATTTTTGCCTTCAACCGAAACGTGAAGCGTTGCCTTGAGGTTCATCGCTATTGAGTAGAAAAAATGTTCAACCATTTCTGTAGGGAAGTCTCCCACCATTTCACGGTTAAAGTCGCCTTCAAAAACGAGATATGGCCGCCCGGAAAGATCAAGCAGAACGGTGCATTTACTTTCATCCATCGGCAGGGCAAATCCGTATCGATTAATACCTTTTTTATTTTCCAGGGCCTTGGCGATAGTTGTTCCCAGCGCAATGGCGACATCCTCGATGGTGTGATGCTCATCTACTTCGAGGTCTCCGTCGCATTTTATCGATAAATCAATGAGCCCGTGTTTGGCAATCTGTTCCAGCATGTGATCGAGAAAGGAGAGCCCTGTCTCGATGCTGTTTTTTCCGGTGCCGTCCAGGTTAAGCTCAATACGGATCTCTGTTTCAGCTGTTTTCCGGTGAAGGCTTGCCGTTCGTTCTGGATAACAGATTGCATTGCTTAGCGAAATCCAGTCATCAAAGGTTTGTTCCTTTTCGTCATCTTGTTTAAGTACCAGCTTACTACTTTCCGATGTTACAACAAGGTCTGCATCGTCGCGCGAAAAAGATTCGGTTGTAATTTTTTCATTATGCAACAGTTCCTGCAGTCGTTCAGAAAGTTCGCCGATCTTAAAACTACAGTAGTGTTCATGTCGGTTCAGATAGTTTAAGCCGAACAGGGCACCACTCCAAAGCATTTGGTTGGAAACGCCGGCAAGGGCAGAAGTGTCAATCCATAGTTTCATAATGATACGTTCTTTAAGGCGTTTAAAAGTGTGTTGTTCTCATCTGAGGTTCCCACAGTGATGCGCAGGCATCCGTCACAGCCAGGTTCATTGCCGCGATATCGCACGATAATATTTTGCCCGGCCAGTTGCTGGTATATTTCTTTAGCACGATCCATCTTAACGAGTAAGAAGTTGGTTTCACTACTATAAATATGGCGTACAAATGTGAACTCTCCAAGCATGTTGTATAATCGGTTTCGTTCCTTTTTTATCTGCTGAATTTTCTCTTTGATTATATCGAGATGGTCAAAGGCATCGAGAGCTGCTTTGGCCGTCAAAGCGTTAATATTATAAGGTGCTTTCACTTTCATGAAATAGTCTATTATTTCTGCAGAAGCGAAAGCGGTGCCAAGCCGAATACCGGCCAGGCCGAACGATTTTGACATCGTTTGGAGGACAACCAGATTTGGATAGTTCCTAACTTTTGATGCGTAACTTTCCTGCTTGCTGAAATCAATATAGGCTTCATCAATAACCACGATACCCGGAAATTCATCAACCAGGCGTTCGATTTTTTCCCGATTCAGCAGGTTGCCGGTAGGATTATTTGGGGAGCATAGAAAAAGCAGTTTGGTATGATCGCCGGATTGAGTGAGGATTTCATCAACCTGAGGCTGGAAATTATTATGAAGCAGCACTTTATCGACACCAACATCGTGAATATTGGCAGAAACGCTGTACATGCCGTAGGTAGGCGGTGTGATAATCACGCGATCGTTTCCCGGCCGGCAAAAAATGCGGTAGAGCAGGTCAATAGCTTCATCACTGCCGTTTCCCACAAAAACGTTTTCGGGTTCAACCGACCGGAAGGATGCAATTTTTTTCCGCAGCTTTTGCTGCTTGGGCGAAGGATAGCGGTGGAGTCCGTTTAAGTTTTTAGCCGGGGCGCCCTGGCTGTTTTCATTAGCATCGAGCAGTAAGCCCTGTTCGTAATCGTCCCGGGCGCTGTGGTAGGGTTTCAGGCTTTGGATATTGGGGCGGACAAATTTTTCTAAATTGAACATTTCATCGAGTTTATTTTCAAGCAATTAATTCTCCTTCATAAAGGGAGTACTCCGTAAAGCAGAGGGAGACTTATAACAATAGTATTTTATCATTATTCATTTTTTATTCTATTTAATCGTATTGAAACGGCATGCTTGTGGCCTTCCAGTTTTTCGAGTTCAGCCAGGGTTTCTATCGTTGGTCCCAGGTTTTTAAGACCTTCTTTTGAAAGTTGCTGCATGGTGATGGACTTTAAGAATGAGTTCACAGACACGCCGCTGTACATACGGGCATAGCCATAAGTTGGCAAGGTATGGTTGGTTCCCGAAGCGTAATCCCCGGCACTTTCGGGCGACCACGGACCTATAAAAACGGAACCGGCATTGATGATTTTATGCTGCCACTGTTCGGCATCTTTGCATTGAATGATCAGGTGTTCCGGTGCATATTGGTTCGAGAAATCAAAAGCCTGTTCGAGAGATTCTACCTGAATGCTAAAACTGTTTTTCATCGCTTTCCCGGCAATGATATTACGTGGTAGTTTCTCGAGCTGTTTCTCAATTTCACCCATGCATTTTTCCCAGCTAAAGGCCGGGGTTGCAACCAGCACAACCTGGCTGTCGGCACCGTGCTCGGCCTGTGAAAGCAGATCGGCGGCGACAAAGGCAGGGTCGGCGGTTTCATCTGCAATAACGAGCACTTCGGATGGACCGGCCGGCATATCAATAGCAACCTGGGCTTCACTGTTTTGTAAAAGCATCTTGGCTGCCGTCACATACTGGTTACCCGGCCCCAAAATTTTATCCGCTTTCGGCACCGAATCCGTTCCCCAGGCCATAGCGGCGACAGCCTGGGCACCGCCGGCTAAGAGAATAGCATCAGCGTTTAGCTTTTGGGCAATATAGATGATCTCATCAGCAACATTTCCCTGTTTGTTTGGGGGCGTTGCTATGATGATCTGTTTGCATCCTGCCAGCATTGCGGGAATCCCGAGCATCATACAAGTGGAAGGAAGCATGGCCGTACCGCCGGGCACATATAACCCTACACGCTCGATAGGGCGTGTTATGCGTTTGCACATAACGCCGGGCATTGTTTCTACTTCGAGGGTTTCAGGAAGCTGGGCTTTATGAAACTGCCGGATATTATCAAACGCGGTATCAATTGCCTTTTGTATTGCCGGTTCAATCGCTACAGATTGCTTCTTTGGTTGGATAACCAATGGTTCCGGCCGGATACCGTCGAATTGGTCCGTATATTTTAAAACGGCTTTATCGCCTTGCGAACGGACCGCCTTAATAATGGGATCAACCTGACCAAACACGGATTTGAAATCCATTTTGGGCCGCTGGCATACCCTCTGTACGTCTTTCTGGGACAGATTTCTGTAATGGTACTGTTTCATAACTATAGAATCATGCTTTCGATTGGGAGCATAACAATTCCGGTGGCACCGGCCGCTTTAAGTTCTTCCATCACCACCCAAAATTCTTCGATGGGAATTACCGTGTGAATCGCAGCCATATCTTCATCAGCCAGCGGCATTACCGTAGGGCTTTTCAGCGAAGGAATAATTTTTTTGATTTCCGGCACAGCGCTTTTGGGGGCATTCATCATTATGTAGCGGCTTCGTTCAGCTTGCAGATGGCCGTCGATACGCTGCAGAAATTTTTTGATCAGCTTTTGTTTTCCCGGCGAAAGTGTTTTGTTGGTTTGAATAATTTCGGTTTCAGACTCAAAAATAATTTCGAGTTCTTCCAGTCCATTGGCTTTTAACGTGTTGCCGGTTGATACAAGATCGCAAATGGCATCGGCCACCTGGAGTCGCGGAGCAATTTCAACGGCACCTGAAATGGTTACAATGTTTGCTTCAACATTGTGTTTTTCCAGAAAAGAGCGGGTAAGGTTGGGATAGCTGGTGGCGATTATTTTGTCCTGGAAATCCTGGATCGTTTGTATCTTGCCGTCTTTGGGAGCGGCTAACGACAAGCGGCAAATGCCAAAATCGAGTCCCTGTAAAACAGTTACATCGGCTTGGGTTTCGGCGGTGACATTGCCACCTACAAAGCCCAGATCACAGACGCCATCCTGCACATATTCGGGTATATCGTCATCCCGGATGAGCAAGAGTTCGACGTCGAAATTACGGCACTGAAGCATCAGGCTGCGTTTATAATCGTCAAAGCGAAGGCCGATACCTTCAAGCAGGTTAATGGTTTTGTCTGTCAGTCGGCCATCTTTTTGTATAGCAATGCGGAGTGAAGTTCCGCTGTCGGCGGTACGTTCCATAAAAGAAATTGAATTTTAAATTGAGAGAAAAGTTGTGGGGTCGGGTCGTCGTTGACGACAGAATATACGGTGGCTATAGGTGACGGACGTCACCGTGATGGAGATGGGCGGTATGGGTAAAGTTTTTTAT
>JAFGWN010000033.1 GCA_016937115.1 Balneolaceae bacterium
CAGCAACCCGATAACGGGCAACAACCCGGTGGTGGCGCGCAGGCCTCGGAGGATGATTCTGAAGAGGAAGATGCGGTTGATGCCGACTTCGAAGTTGTAGACGAAGATGAAGACAAGAAGTAATTATTTCTTGATGATTCATCATTGAATTATTGATTGTATGAAAGAGAAAGCTCTCCGGAAGGGGAGCTTTCTTATTTTATAAGAGTAAATCATCAATTGGGTGTTGGAAAGAGAACAGTTATATTTCGCCTGCAATATTTTTAGCCTGATAGCCATTGAAAGAGCTCTTGGAAAATAGTTTTGAAACGTACAGCCCAACCCAAAATTATAACCCCTATAAACATAGAAATTGAACCGTTGGTACGTCGTGCCTTGGCTGAAGATGTACAATCGGGCGATCTGACAACCGAACGAATTGTACCGGCTGACATGCAGAGCCGTGCACAGTGGGTTGCCAAAGAAGAGGGAATTGTAGCAGGACTCTTCGTAGGGGAAGCGGTTTTTCGCTCGTTGGATGTAGATATTGAATGGAGCCCAAAAGTAGAAGATGGACAAACGGTTCATCCCGGCGATGTATTGGTTGAGATGCAAGGGCAGAGCCGGGCGTTGCTGATCGGCGAACGTACCGCCCTCAACTTCGTACAGCGGATGTCGGGCATTGCAACAGCTACGAGCCGGTATGTAAACGTTCTCAAAGGAACAGGGACAACTATTTTAGATACGCGTAAAACAGTTCCCGGTTTGCGGGCGTTGGATAAATATGCAGTGAAAGCCGGCGGCGGCACGAATCACCGTACAGGCCTGTATGATATGGTGCTGATTAAAGAAAACCATATCAGGATTGCGGGCGGAATAGGCGAAGCAGTTGCAAAAGCAAAAACCGGAACGCCGGAGGTGAAAATTGAAGTAGAAACAACATCGCTCAATGAAGTGAAACAAGCTTTAGAAGCCGGTGTTGATATCATCATGCTGGACAACATGTCGCTAAGCGATATGAAAAAAGCAGTTGAACTAATTGACGGTCGCGCGCAAACAGAAGCCTCTGGCAATGTAACGATTGACCGGCTGAGAGAGATCGCGAATTGCGGCGTTGATTTCATTTCTGCTGGTGCATTGACCCATTCTGTTTCTGCTTTTGATATCAGTCAACTTATTAAAAATTAATACAAAATATATCATCTACTATCATGCTTAAGCAGAAAATGATCGAAGAGATCAACGAATTGAAAAAGCAAAAAAATGCAGTTATTCTGGCGCATAATTACCAGATCCCGGATGTGCAGGATATTGCCGATTACGTTGGTGACTCGCTGGGACTTTCGCAACAGGCGGCCGAGACCGATGCCGATACCATTATCTTCTGCGGCGTCCACTTTATGGCGGAAACGGCATCAATCATATCACCCCACAAAACCGTGTTGATTCCCGATCTGGATGCCGGTTGCTCGCTGGCCGACAGTATCACCGCCGATCAGCTTCGGGCCTGGAAAGCCGAAAACCCCGAGGCGGTGGTTGTATCATACATCAATACCACGGCAGCTATTAAAGCGGAAAGCGATTATTGCTGCACATCGTCTAATGCGGTGCAGATTGTTGAGTCCATCCCCGAGGATAAGCAGGTTCTGTTTCTGCCTGACAAATTTCTGGGCACGTATGTTGAGATGATTACCGGCCGCGACCTGAATATCTGGGATGGCGCGTGCCACGTGCATGAAAAAATCGGGGAGCTTAATTTAGGCGAAAAACAGAAAGAATATCCCGATGCAGAAGTGCTGATTCACCCAGAATGCGGCTGTTCCACTTCGTGTATGATGAAATCGGCGATGTACTTCGATTGCGAAGAGGCGCACATTCATTCTACCAGTGGTATGCTCAATCAGGCCCGGGAGTCGGAAGCAGAAGAATTTGTGGTGGCTACCGAAACGGGTATTCTTCACCGCATGCGCAAAGAAAATCCCGGTAAGAAATTTTACCCGGCCAATGAAGAGTCGGTATGTGAATACATGAAGATGATTACACTCGAAAAACTTCACGATTCATTAAAGAATAATCGGTTTGAGGTGAAAGTGCCCGAGGATATGGTCGAAAAGGCCCGTCTTCCTATCGAGCGGATGCTCAGCATTGCTTAATGCCAACAATTGCAGTTAATTGAAGAATGAATATATTAGGCATCGAATCCTCCTGTGATGAAACGGCTGCTGCGGTTTACACCGATAGTGGGCTTAAATCGAATGTGATTGCTTCTCAAACGGTGCACAAGCAGTACGGTGGCGTGGTACCCGAGCTGGCTTCCCGTGCCCACCACAAAACAATCTGGGCCACGGTTGAGCAGGCGCTGGATGAAGCTTCTCTGTCTATCGACGAAATTGATGCAATTGCCGTTACGCAAGGTCCGGGTCTTATCGGCGCGCTGCTGGTGGGCGTCTGTTTTGCCAAAGGATTGTCGCTGGCCCGCGATATTCCGCTTATTGGCGTCAACCACATGGAGGCCCATATTTATGCCAACTTCATTGAAAATCAGCCAGAGTACCCATTTGTAGCGCTCACTGTTTCCGGGGGACATACCCAGCTGGTGCACGTAAAAGATACGTTTGATCACGAACTGATGGGACGAACCCGTGATGATGCCGCCGGCGAAGCGTTTGATAAAATTGGCAAGATTCTTGGGCTCCCGTACCCGGCCGGACCCATCATGGATGAAAAAGCCAGGCTGGGTGATCCAAAGTTCCACAATTTTCCGCAGTCGATGCTGAATAATAAATTTGAGTTCAGTTTTTCGGGGCTGAAGACATCGGTGATGTATTACCTGCAGGACAAAGATGATAGAGAAGCTTTCCTGGATGATCACCTGAATGATATCTGCGCCAGCGTTTCGCATGCCATTACCGAAGTACTGGTGAAAAAGTTACGAAAAGCCATCAAGCATACCGGCGTAAAAACCGCAGTGCTGGCGGGTGGCGTGTCAGCCAACTCTATGATGCGCGAAAAAGCGTTGGAAATGACGAAGAAACTGGATTGCACCCTCCATATCCCAAAACTCCAGTACTGCACCGATAATGCCGCGATGATTGCCATCACCGGCTACCTGAAAGCACAGCAAAGTCAGTTTGATGATTTGGAAATGAAGCCGTTTGCGAGTCTTTAAATGCAAACGTGAAAAGTGAGACGTGAAATGTATGCTGCTTCCGTCGTCTCACGTTTCACACTTTTTACTGCCCCGCTCATTTTTTAAAAATTTTTTGTAACACCTCGGGGTAATTCTGTTCTTAAATAAAAACAGGGATACAACCTTCATCAAATTAATATCTATGCCATCATCAAAAATTAATTCTACCCCCCCTATACCTTTTACCTATTTGCTGGTTTGATACTGTTGTTCATAATTAGCAGCTGCGATAATCAAGCTGTACAACCCGAACAACAAACTAACGAGTTCGTTATTCCCCAATATGGAGACACCCCGCTACCCGGGCTGCCGGATTATGATTTAAAAGGCGATAATACCTCCAAGAAAAAAGATCATAAAAAACCGTCCAAATCAACAGCTGATCTACTAAAGCACTATGTAGCCAAACATAAAAAGGTTTCGTTTGCCGCTGTAACGGGTCGCTGGAAACCCAACAAGCAGAAG
>JAFGWN010000240.1 GCA_016937115.1 Balneolaceae bacterium
GATCAGTATGTAGTAAAAATATTAGCTCCAAGAGTGTTTTCTGAAGTTATCACCCGCTACGATTCGCTTAAAACATTCAATAAGCAAGTGCAGTTGGGAATTGAATTGGGTCAAGCTATTCCGAGGATCGAGGTAGGGACCAATCGTAAAGCGATAAAGATTCTGCTCGGTCATCCTAATCTTCATGTTGTTCAGCAGTCATTGATTAATTTAACCGACCGAATAGAATCAACAGATTCACTCTATACTTTTGTACAGGACCGCATTTTAGATAGCGACCGATCGCCTTTCGTTTGGTTGCAGGCACTTAATTTGCTTGCCGCATCCGATCCCAAGTTGGTTCCCGTTTATAGTGATCGTCTCGATAAAATCAGCAAAGAACATCCTTATTTATACCCACAGGTGTTGGACGCCTGGATGAAAGTGGAGGATTCTGAAACATTTCTGAATAGAATTGAACAGACCATAACAGTGGGTGATCCGCTTATGAGCATGTACGCTGTTAATGGATTAAATGAATTTTGGTCTGAAGTCGATAATAAGAATGAGGTTAAGTCCCGTGTTCGGAAAATTATATTTGATGCCTTGACATTAGCCGACCGGGGGGTTACCTATACGGCTCAACCCCTGTTGCAGAAGTCGATCCTTTTTAAGCGTGAAGACTTTGATCGAATTAATGGCTACCTAAATGCATTTAGCCTGCCCGATGATATTGAAGTGTATCAAACCTTTGGGACGTTGTACAAAGAGCAGTTTGAAGAGCAAGCGCGTCCGGTAATTGATTCACTGGCATCGCTGAACTATCCGCCACTGAACCGTTCATTAAAACAGGCCGGCTGGGATGTAGACGTGAGCGATGATATTGGAACGGAATTCCGAACACCCAATTGGGATCGCCTCTGGCAGCTTGGGGAGCACCCGGTTTGGGTATTAGAAACGAAGAAAGGTACCATTAAAGTAGAAATGCATACACTTTCAGCGCCCGCTACGGTTTCAGCTATTGACAGTCTTACCCGGGCGGGAGCCTACGACGGCATTCCGTTTCATCGGGTGGTACCCAACTTTGTGATACAGGGCGGAGATATTGAACGTGAAGACGGCTTTGGTGGTCCGGATTTTACGATTCCGACGGAAGCCAGTGAACTGGAGTATTTTCGCGGCGCGGCCGGAATTGCCAGTGCGGGACCGGATACGGAAGGCAGCCAGTACTTTTTCATGCACCAGTGGAAACCCCACTTAAACGGACGTTATACATTATTTGGCCGTGTAATTGAAGGTATGGATGTGGTAGATCGCATTATCGCAGGAGACAAGGTAATCAATGCTTACTGGAAATAAATGACTTGTGACACCTTTGGTTAGTGCCACAAGTCTAAATGCTGTTCGATTACCTCAGCAAATTATTGAATCGAACAGACAGGTAATACTGTGCTCCAACAGTAGGAGCACCATATGCCTGATAGTATTCCTCATTAAAGATATTGGCGCCACCCAGTTTTATATCTGCATAAATAGAGGGCACGCTATACGTAAATTGGAGATCGGTTACGTTGTAGGAATCGATCTGGCCATTACCGAAACCGGCTTCCCATCGGTACGATTCCGACCACCGGTTGGTTATTTTAAACCCGAGGTTACCCACTAAATTGCGGTTACTCAATGAAATAGAGTACCGGTTGTTGGGCGTATTAAATCCCGGTATGATATCGGGATCAGCTTCTTCCAGATCAAAATCGGCAAACGAGTAGTTGCCGTCAATCACAAAGCCGCCCGGAAGGTTATATCCCAGACCGATTCCAAAACCATAGGAGGTTACGGATTCGTCTACATTAGTATAGAGTTGGAAGACCTTTGTTCTCCCGTTTGCAAGATCCTGAATCCCACTGCCATCCTGTACGCTTCCCGTCAGTGGAACAATTACATTAGTATTAGCTTGGAAATCTTCATACTGGCTGTAATAAAAGTTGAGATCAAGTTTCAATTTTCGATCAAAAAATCCGCGGTATCCTATTTCCCAGGTACGAATTTGTTCGGGCTTGATGAAATCTACATCCGAAACTTCAAGATCGGCGGGATCTCCCGAGCCGGCAAACTGAATCACGGAATTTGCAGTATAGGAGTTGTTGTAAATTTCAGATCCGCTAACTGTCGTGGTTTGCGGATTTCCATCCTGATCGATATATGGTGCCATAACTGAGTAGTTGTTGAGGTTCTGTTCTGTGCCGCCTACAAGAGTTGCTACTCCCACATCAAGTCCGATAAACTGGGATTGTGTGTCCGGATTGCGGAAGCCCGTCTGAAATGAAGTTCGCAGGTTATGCTGGGCGTCTTCATCCAGTGCCAGCACGGCGGAAGCCCGCGGGGTGAACCGCCCGTCAAAGTTTTCATTCTTATCATAGCGAATAGAGCCGGTCAACTTTAAGCGATCATTAACCAGCGATTTAGAAAGCTGGGTATATGCACCCCACTCGTTTATGTTAATAGCACCGTCGCTGTCATTGAAGATGGTGCCTTCAGAGTTGAGGTGGTAATTTCGAAAGTTACCTCCAATTTGTATATCAACTCCCTCAATCATATTGCTGAAATCGTAATTCCCTTCAAGGTGTGAAAGTCTACTTTGATCTATGAATTTGGAGCCATTTCGCAAGTCCGCCAGATTAGTGATCCGCTCTTTTTCAGCTTCAAATTCGGGGGTGCCGGGTATCAGCCGATTGCGGTCGGCAAAGGCGCGGGCTGCATCGTGATTCATGGGCGCCACGCCGGGCACCTGACCTAAATAGGCACCGGTGTATTCGGTAAACCAGTTTCGGTCGCTACTCCATGCGCGGTTAATATTCCATGCAGCAAACCGGCTGTCATACGAATCACCGGCATCCTCGATTGAGGTATAGCCTCTGATAAAGAAATTACTGCTCTTTAATTCCAGCTTATGCTGCTGCAGGGTGATATTATTCAGTGAATAGCGGTTAGCACCCTGATAAACCGAAGTTCCGGCTCCAAAACGAAATTGGTAAATGCCCTCCAGGTCATCATTGAAAAGATAGTGGAGTGAAGAACTCAGCTTGTAGCTTTCTGTGTTATAGTCCACCAAGTCGCGTTCTTGGTAACCGGTGCGTGCAACGCGAATATTGCCGAAGGTTCCGGGCGGCGTGCCTGCGGCGTTATCCAGATTGATTGTAGTGGCAATTTCATCCCCGTACAAATTGAGTCCGTCGTAGGAGGGACTATTGGGGCCGCGAACGCCGGCATTAATCGGGTTTTGGTCATTGTCGGCGTAATTGGTTGCATACCAGTCGGTAGCGCGCAGGGCCGAAGCGTTGATTTTAAAAGCAACGCGCGAATTAAAGGCTTTGGCATAGCGCAGTGCGATTTCACCAAAGGGATTGGTTTCGGGTTCTTCGGCATTGGTGAGCCCCGATTTTACAAGTGCGCTAAAGCCTTGGTATAAAAACGGATCTTTACTTTCGATAATGAGAATACCGTTAAACGCATTTGGACCATAATGTGCGGAAGCAGCGCCGGGGACCAATTCCACGCTTTTGACATCGAGCTCGGAAACACCGATCAGGTTACCGGCCGGGAAATTCAACCCGGGAGCGGCATTGTCCATTCCGTCGATAAGTTGCACGAAACGGGTATTGGCGATAGTAGAAAACCCACGGGTGTTAATGGATTTGAAGGTGAGGCTGCTGGTGGTCATCTGTACACCTTTTAGGTTGCTGATGCCGTCATAAAAGTCAGCAGACGCTGTATTTTCGATGGCAATAAGATCCATTTTTTCAATGGAAACGGGCGACTGCAGTATGTTTTCTTCAACCCGTGAAGCCGAGACAACCACATCTTCCCCCATCAGTGTTTCCCGCTCCATACGAATCACCAGATCTGTTTGCCCGGATGAGGTAATTTCAACCTGTTGCGTTCGGTAACCCACGCTCGAAACGATAAGTACAATCGGGGGATCGGCATTGACTTGTAGTTCAAATTCTCCGCTCGAATTGGTTGAGGTACCAATCACTTTATCCCTGACTCTGATGTTTACGCCCGGGAGGCTTTCATTGGTTTCAGCATCAATCACGGTTCCGGCCACAACGGTTTCTTTGTTGAAAAACACATGGGATGAGGCAGCGCTTACAGAAAACAATGGACTTAGTAATACGAGCGTCAACGCGAATATAAGCCCGATGGTGTAGTTTTGGTTTTTCATAATAACCCCGTTGATTTAAGGAAATGGTGGATTTAATATTGATGGTAATACCGGCCCAATGACTCTTCAATCTAAACTAAACTCCGAAATTGTACCCTGCTTAGATGTATTAAGCCTTATAAACTATAAACTAAGTAAGATCGAAAATTTGGTATTTGCAAGTATATATTGAAAAGAATTAATAAATAGACCGGTAATAACTCATTTATTTAACTATAGGGCGGAAAGTATATTGATCATTAATCGAGAGGGGCGGTGTTTCGGTTTGCAAACAAAAATGAGGCTTTCAGATCAAGCTTTTATATGTCTTTAAAATGTCATTTTAAAGACCGTGCCATTTCCAATTTCAGAGGCCGTTATAATAAATAAATTGTCATAATCTGATTCATCAAATTTTTGGTAGCGCTCTTCTCCAATAAGCTGATTTACAAGCCTTGGGGTGGTATTGGAGTGGCCTGAAATTAATACCGTGCCACCGGATTCATTTTCCAGCATCTTTACCATCACAGAGTCTGCAAAAGGATCATACGTTTTGATCTGCAATGCTTTAGTATCGGCGATTTGTTGAACCGTTTGCATGGTTCGCTTGTAGGGGGTGGAATAGATGGCCGTGATGTTGGTTTCTTTGAGGTGATCGGCCAGTGTTTTAGCCCGTTTGATACCTGTTTCATTTAAAGGAGGATCTTTAGTACCGTCATCAGCTTTTTCGGCATGACGCACCACAATGAAGGTGGTTGTTTTAGATATGGTCTGGGGTGGCTGTTGCTCCCCGGCACAAGAGATAGCAATAATTGCCAAGAAAGTTAGTATTACGAGGTAACGAAGGTTTGCCATGGGCTGCATATAAATGGATTAGAAAACGGTCAGTGTTAGTCGTTCCTTCCTTTAGGCACAAAGGCCGGAATATCGGTGATCTCTCGTCCGAGAATCAACCCATGAATATCGTAGGTACCTTCGTATGTATTAACCGATTCCAGATTCATCATGTGGTGAATCACGCGGTAGTCGCCGGTGATGCCGTTGGCACCGTGCATGTCGCGGGCGGTACGGGCGATGTCGAGTGCTTTCTGGCAGTTATTGCGTTTGGCCAGCGAAACCATGGAGTGATGCAGCCGGTCGGAGTCTTTCAGTATGCCCAGCCGCCAGGCCAGCATCTGCATCTGGGTGATATCGGTAAGCATATTAGCCAGCTTGGTTTGCGGCAGCTGGTTAGCTGCAATCGGCTGACCGAATTGCGTACGTTCCAAGGTGTACTGACGTGCTTTTTGATAACAGAATTCGGCAGCTCCCACAGCACCCCAGGCAATCCCATAGCGAGCGCTGTTCAGGCAGGTAAAGGGTCCCCTTAGTCCTCTGATATCCGGGAATACATTCTCTTCGGGAACCAACACATCTTCAAAGACCAGTTCGCCGGTGGAAGAAGCGCGAAGCGACATTTTATATTTTGTATGCGGCGCGCTGTATCCATCCATATCTTTCTCAACCAGGAAACCGCGAATAACACCGTCATCATCCTTACTTTCTTTAGCTTTAGCCCAAACCAC